>PHBS01000186.1 GCA_002841995.1 Chloroflexi bacterium HGW-Chloroflexi-8 | reverse complement strand
CGGGATGAATCAATCTGAGGCAGAAGCGCCTGCGAAATTTGAACATAATGGAAATAAACTCGCATTTATTGGATGCAACGAGGCGGGTCCAACTTTTGTCTGGGTGCAGGATTATCGCCCTGGCGTTTTACGCTGTGATTTTGATCATATGGCTGAACTGGTGAGACAATTGGTAGAAGATGGTTTTATGCCAATTGTTACTTATCAATATTGGGAATCTTTTCAGTTTGAGGCTATGCCATATCAAAAAAATCATTCGTACCAGATGGTTGATGCCGGGGCAGTAATTGTAAGCGGCAGTCAGGCGCATCTGCCCATGTCAATGGATATTTATCGAAATGGGTTTATTCATTATGGACTTGGAAATTTGTTTTTTGATCAGATGGATATCCCGGTTATTGGTACAAGACGTGAATTTCTGGATCGTCATATTTTTTATGATGGAAAGTATTTGGGAGCTCAACTTTTTACTGCCTTGTTGGAAAATTACGCACAACCACGCCCTATGACAGATGATGAGAGAGAGAAGTTATTAGAGGATGCATTTAATTATTTTCAATACATTCCCTGAGAACCGGAGAAAATATGACAAAACGTATGTTTGATATCAGTGTGCCAATTTCAACTGATTTACCTGTTTGGCCAGGAGATCCACCTATTGAAATTGATCAAGATGCTCGAATGATAGATGGGGCTTCTGCCAATGTGAGCAGGATTAACATGAGTGTGCATACTGGGACACATATTGATGCACCTTTGCATTTTTTTGAAAATGGTTTTTCAACTGATAAAATAGCTATCGAAAAAATGGTTGGGGATGTGGAGATTATTCAAATAAACGAAAATATATCGATTATTACTGAGAGTATTTTAAAAGGATTAAAACAAAATTTATGGCCAAAACGTGTAATTTTTAAGACATCCAGTTCCCTCATCAGCGATTGGAGCCAAAAACCTTTTCGTAAGGATTTCTGCGCGTTGTCCACTGGTGCTGCTGAATATCTTGTCCAACAAGGTGTGAAACTGGTTGGAATTGATTACTTGTCAATTGCACCTTACGAAGAACCGGATGAAGTTCATAGAATATTATTGGTTGCTGGTGTTGTCGTGTTGGAAGGTTTAAATTTATATGGGATTTCCATAGGAAATTATAAATTAATCTGTTTGCCACTGAATATTACTGGTGTGGAAGGTGCTCCGGCAAGGGTAATACTTTTAGAACAATAAGTTAATTTTCCTTCTCTGGATTTATAAATATTACTGGTTGGAATAGGATTGGATTGAAATCCCCAATATTTTCCGGACCTAAAAGTAATAACGTTTGGTAAACCATATCTGAATCTATTAATAATTTTTGTAAATTTATACCGAGAATTTTATCCGGGAATAAAGCCAGCCATTTGTTAGCTCTTTCAAGCATGACTTTTCCTCCCTTGTAATTTTGATTTTGAATATGATAATAAGCAACACCAATTTGCAAAATTCCTCGATAAAGCTCACGAATTTGACCTTTTTCGGCCTTCCAGGCTGCCTCTAATTCTTCATGGGCTTCAAAGTACCTTTTTTGGTTAAAATATTCAATTCCGATTATTGCACGGGGATGTAGACGAATAAATTCACTTTTTGGCATAAAAATATCAGATTATTAATAGTTTGATATCATTATATTTTGAATGAAAAAAAAGGAAAGAAATACCTCAGATTTCCTACAAGGATATGTTAAGATATTCAATAGTTTAGACTCACATAAGGAAATGGTGATCTATGGAAAATGAATTTGTTGATTATGATTCTTTTGAGGATTTAAGCCCGGAAGAAATACAAAATTTGTGTTTACAAACGAATTTTTGGACCTGGTCGGCACAAGCGCATGTTGAACCAATTGTGATTGGGCACGCAAAAGGTGTTTATTTTTGGGATCTTCAAGGTAAGAAATATCTGGATCTAAATTCGATGGTCATGTGTGTCAATATTGGCCATGAAGATGAACGAGTCATTCAAGCAATGGTGAAACAAGTTTATGATCTACCATTTTCAAGTCCTCAGATGGCGTCCCGACCAAGAGCTCTTTTAGGAAAAATGTTAAAAACTATTTTGCCTGAGTCGTTGGACCATTTTTTATATACCTTAGGTGGGGCTGACGCGAATGAAAATGCCATTAAGTTAGCAAGAGCATTTACAGGTAAATTTAAAGTTTTAGCTCGCTATCGATCTTATCATGGTGCTACTTTTGGAGCCGTGGCTATGACAGGTGATCCAAGAAGATTGGCCTGGGAACCTTCAGTCATGGCTGGTGTTGTTCATTTCCTTGACCCATACCGTTATCGCTCTACATTCCATAAAAGCAACCCTGAAGTCAGTGAACAACAATTTACAGAAGATTATCTTAATCATCTGGAAGAAATTATTATGTACGAAGGACCACAGACTATTGCTGCGATTATTTTGGAGACGGTAACAGGTACAAATGGTGTGATCATCCCCCCTGACGGTTATTTACAAGGGGTGCGAGCACTTTGCGATCAATATGGAATAGTAATGATCTGTGACGAAGTCATGAGCGGATTTGGCAGAACTGGTGAGTGGTTCGCTTTCAATCACTGGAATGTAACACCGGATATTGTCACAATGGCAAAAGGGTTGACATCCGGGTATGCCCCGCTTGGGGCTGTTGCGATGAAAAAAGATATTGCACAAGCGTTTAATGAAAAAATCTATCAGGGAGGTCTTACTTATAATGGGCATGCTGTATCTTTGGCTGCAGCCTATACAGTTATCAAGGTAATGAAGCAGGACAGATTGGTGGAAAAAGCAAGAGAAACAGGAAAGTTGATGGCAAGTCTTTTATCAGATTTAAAATCAAAACATCCCTCGATTGGCGATGTTCGATCCATCGGATTATTTGGTGTGATTGAGCTGGTCAAAAACAGAGAAACCAAAGAACCGATGGCTCAATATGGTAGTTCAAGCAAAGTCATGGTAGATTTACGAGCATTTATCTTGAAACATGGCGTTTATATCTATACCCACTGGCATACGATATTAGTCATACCTCCTCTAATTATTTCCCCCGAACAATTATTGGAAGGATTTGATGTGATCGATAAGGCATTGGAGATAACAGATGCAGCGGTTGATGTAATTTTGTAGCTTTTATTATTCGAAATGCATCTAAAGCTTAAATGAATTTTTTTAAGGGAGTTAATGGTGGAATTAAAACTTGGTAATCTCAAAAAAAAAGTACCAAAAGATGTTTCAAAAGTTGAAGAAATTATTATTTTAGGAGCTGGCCCAGCTGGTTTATCGGCTGCATTATATGCAGCGCGTGCAGAACTTAGTCCGTTGGTGATTACAGGTATGGAATTAGGTGGCCAAGCTTCATTGACAAATACAATTGAAAATTATCCCGGTTTTCCGGATGGTGTTGGTGGTAGTCAGTTAGGTGAATTGTTCCAAAAACAAGCTGAAAGATTTGGTGCAAAATTTGAATTTGATGTGGTGACAGAGGTAGATTTTAACGAAGTGCCGTTTAAAATTAAGACATTTTCAAAAGAGTTTTTGGCAAAATCGGTTATTATCAGTACCGGTGCCAGTCCGAATTTGCTTAATGTAAAAGGCGAAAAAGAATTAACTGGTAAAGGTGTTTCCTACTGTGGAACATGTGACGGGTGGTTTTTTAAGGACAAAAAAATCGTTGTTGTTGGAGGAGGAGACAGTGCATTAGAAGAAAGTCTCTTCCTTACTCGGTTTGCTTCTTCTGTGACAATTATCCATCGAAGAGACCAATTACGTGCTGGAAAAATTCTTCAAACCAGAGCTTTTAATAACCCGAAAATTTCTTTTATTTGGGATTCGATTATCAAAGAAATTCAAGGAGATCAGGCCGTAAAAAAAGTTCAATTGGAAAATGTTAAAACAGGCGCTCACTCGATACTTGAAACGGATGGTGTTTTTGTATTTATTGGGCACACCCCGAACACCAATTTATTTAAATCATTTTTAGATATGGACCAAAACGGTTTTATTATCACAAATCAATATGTTAAGACGAATATACCTGGTGTTTTTGCAGCTGGAGAAGTAATGGATTCTCATTTCAAACAAGTTGTTACATCAGCCGGGATGGGAGCAGCTGCTGCAATTGAAGCAACCAAATACCTGGAATCGGGTGATTAAGGATAAGAATCAAAAAGAGGTGTGCAATTCAGTTCATTCGGAAAGCACACCTCTTTTTATTATTTACGGAGTTGGTGTCGCTGAAACGTTAGCCCACCAGATGAAAGTTCTGGGAGTACTGACAGATCCAGCAGGTTCATAAACCGGCTGGCCATCTGTACCTGTTCTTGTTTGTCGAACTGCTACCACTGTCCAGCGAATAATATGTGGAATTGTGTCATTAGGTCTGAATGATGCTGGAACAATATACTTTGTGTCAGTGACATATTGGACGATTTTTCTTCCTTCTCCTCCGGTAACATCTTCAACAGTGATTGCATAAGCTTCGTTATCTCGTAATGTGCCTACCGATGCCCATTGCAATGAAATCGTGTCATTTGCATTTGTAAATGGTGCGCCATCTACAGGCAAAAGGAGATTTGGAGCCTGGTATGGAGGGGGAAGTGTAGCAGTTGGAGTAGGACCTGCTGTTGGAAGTCTTTCACACAATGGAATAGAAATGGTTTGACCTTCGTATACTACATCTGATGTAATTGCATTCCATTCCTTAATTGATTCAATAGAAACATTGTAATTTGCTGCAATTGAACTTAACGTTTCTCCGGAAGAAACTGTGTAATCCAACTTAGTGCAGGCAGCCTCTGTTGCATCGACCTCACTTAACGTAGCTGTTGGTTGTGGGGAAGCTGTAGGAGTTGGTTGCGGAATAAGCAGAGTCGATCCAACGACCAGGTTATTACATGTGGCAGACAAATTATTCTTTGAAATTATGCTATTAACGGATACATTAAATAAGAATGCAATAGACAAACAATCATCATTTGCCTGAACAACATATTCAATATCTGGAAGTGGAGTGTTTGTTGGTTGAAGCGTGGGTGTCAGCGTATTCGTTGGTGTGACAGTTATTGTTGCTGTTGACGATGCTGTCACTGTGACTGTGGGTTCTACTACCATCCCAGTCTGATTCAAGAAAGCATAGACAACTCCTGCGCCTATTGCTAGAAGAACAATAACTAATCCAATTGCCAATGGTAAATTAAGTGTGACAGATGGCATTTTAGGGCTCTGAATATCAGTTTTTGGTGTTTGTTTATCAGGTTGGCCTTGCAAATTTGTACCACATACCAAACATCGTGTGGCGTTCGCACTGATACGTGATCCACATACTGGGCATGAATTATTTTTTGCTTGTTTTTTATCGATAGTCATATTTATTCCTTAATTCCAAAAGTGCAGGGTAAAGGGTTCTCGGTTGCGGATTATAACATATTCAAATTTAGGAAAAACTGAATACGCCCTCTTCGTTGAAATTGAAATCTTGTGATATCCTCAAATGATCATGGAAGCGCATAGTCTATATATACACATACCTTTTTGTGAAAAACGTTGTTCTTATTGCGATTTTAACACATATGCGGGAATTAATTACTTGATACCTGCATACGTGGACGCAATTATAAAAGAAATTGAATATTATGGTAATTTTTTAGGTCATCAAGTGCCTGTTCAAACTATCTTTTTTGGTGGTGGTACACCGTCATTAATTAATAGAGAATATTATCAAAAAATCTTAGATAACATCCATAAGAATTTTGACACTTCAGCTATCTCAGAAATAAGCCTCGAAGCGAATCCAGGAACAGTAAATCTCGAATACCTGATCAGTTTGCAAAAAATTGGGTTCAACCGGATAAGTTTTGGTGTTCAATCCGATCACCCAAAATACCTTGAATTAATGGGAAGAATCCACGATTATCAAGATTCCATTTTGGCAGTTGAATGGGCTAAGCAAGCTGGCTTTGAAAATTTAAACATCGACCTAATTTATGGGATACCCGATCAAACACTCAATGAATGGAAGCAGACTCTTGACACAATTGAGAGATTAAAAACTCAACATGTTTCCCTATATGCATTGGGAATTGAAGAAGGTACACCTTTGTGGTCTTGGGTTAAAGACGGATTAGTAAAAGCTCCAGATGATGATTTGGCTGCGAGTATGTATGACTACTCCAAAGAATTTTTAGAGTCTAAGAATTTCTATGCTTACGAAATATCGAATTTTGCCATATCAGATGCGGAACGAGATTATCGTTGTCTACATAACTTACAATATTGGAGAAATCAGCCATATCTTGGGATTGGCGCAGGTGCTCACGGTTATGTAAATAATTATCGTATTGAAAATAAATGCAATGTTCCTGCTTATATCAAATCTTTTATTCCTGAAAATCATAAACCAGAAATATTCATCAGCCCAGGAATTGAGAACTACACACGCATAGATACGTTTACCGAAATGCAGGAGACTTTAATGGTGGGATTAAGATTGCTTCAGGAAGGGATTTCTATCCCAAAATTCAAAAAAAGATTTAAAAAATCACCATTAAAGGTTTTTGAGAGAGAATTTAATGAATTGTTATCCAATCGTCTCGTAGAAATTGACGAGAATGAAATAATCACTATTTCACCAGATAAAATTATGGTGAGCAATCAAGTTTTTCGATATTTTGTAAATTAGCCAAGAATCAAATAGATCGTTCAGAATTCCAATCAGGTAACGATGACTTCGGTACCAAATCCACGTTTCTCAACAGTGTTTGCGTCAGAAGGCGGAGTTGCCCATCTAAAAAGCCATTTCGCTTCTTCAGTTTTCATATTCACACATCCGCGACTCATCTGTAGTCCAAAATTCCGATGCCAGTACGTCCCATGAAATGCAACCCCTGTTATGGGTTCAAAAAAGCAAGTCCAAGGTACCCCTGGCAATTCATAGGCAAAAACCTCATTAGTGAGCTGTCCGTTTCCCATGTGCTTGGAAGGCATTTTAGACTGAATGTTAAATTTTCCTTTAGGTGTATCTGTTGGTATGCCATTTGGATCGGGATTGCGATTTGGTACACCAGTGGAAACGTGAGTTTCAAAAACGAGCTTGTCAAACTCAAATGCTTTCACTGTTTGATTAGCGATGGAAACTTCTAAACGTTCTTTGTGACTCGGAAAA
>PHBS01000185.1 GCA_002841995.1 Chloroflexi bacterium HGW-Chloroflexi-8 | reverse complement strand
TGCATTTATGTTAATTTTCTACAGAATTCCAGGTGCCGCCGCTGTTTTATCCATTATTATTTATGCCTTGATCACTTTCGCCTTATTCAGATTAATTCCCGTGACATTGACACTTCCAGGTATTGCCGGCTTGATCTTATCTACAGGTAGCGCATTGGATGCAAATATTCTGATTTTTGAACGCTTGAAAGAAGAATTAAGAAATGGCAGAACTCTCGCCCAGGCATTTGACCTTAGTTGGAGGAGGGCTTGGCCGTCTATTCGAGATTCCAATATCGCTACAATTATCACAAGCCTTATATTATTCTGGTTTGGTTCCACATTTGGAGCAAGTTTTGTAAAAGGTTTCGCAATCACCCTGGCCTTAGGCGTGGCAGTAAGTTTATTCTCTGCAATTGTCGTTACGCGCACATTCCTGGCCATCGCGCTTGACCTCGTTAAGCATCCTGAGAATCACTTAAAGTGGTTTGGTATATAAAGAGGTAGGCTAATATGAATATTTTAGGAAAACGATACATCTTTTTTGCACTTTCAATTGCCTTTATCCTGGCTGGGATGCTGACATTGGCTATCGACGGACTTCCCTTAGCTGTTGATTTTAAAGGAGGTTCTTTGTTGGAACTTCAATATCCAACAACTAACATCCCTTCAACTGAACAAGTCAAACAAATTTATGATAAATATAACTTTAATGAAGTAACGGTTCAGACAGCAGTAAACACAGATAATGAAAGAACAATCATCGTAATTCGGTCGCCTTTTATGGATGAAGTACAAAAAGCCAGTATTACTACTGATTTACAAAATATAGTCAGTGCTGAATCCGTTACTGTGAATCAATTTGATAGTGTCGGCCCAGTCATAGCTCAGCAAGTAACCCAACGCGCTGCTTTAGCCGTTGCCATTGCCGCCCTGGCAGTTGTTATCTACATTACTTATGCATTTAGAGGAATTCCTCATGCTTTTCGATATGGTGTATGTGGGATTACAGCCATGTTGCATGATGTTCTAGTTGTAATAAGTCTTGCAGCTATTGGTGGAAAACTGTTTGGTTGGCAGGTTGACTCAATGTTCCTCACGGCTCTATTAACGGTTATCGGCTTTTCAGTTCAAGATAAGATTGTCGTTTTTGATCGAATTCGAGAGAACAGTGTGATTTTTCGAAAATTGGAGTTTGAAAAATTAGTCAACCACTCAATAGTTCAAACCCTTCAAAGATCAATCAATACACAATTGATGACTGTAGAATTTATGTTATTAGCGCTCGCTTTGTTCGGTGGTGTTACCCTTCGTGAATTTGCTGTTCTGCTTTTGGTAGGTCTGGCAAGTGGTACTTATTCTTCCATTTTCATTGCTGCCCCTATCTTAGTCGTTTGGGAGAACAAAGAATGGAAAACCTGGTTTAAGAAAACAAATCAATCCGCTGCATAAGAATCAAATCACAGACAAATACATCATCATATATTAATCAATAAAAATGTCCATTGGAAAAAAACAAAGATTTTGCGATAATACAGCAGAATCTTTGTTTTTAATCTCAACTAATAATTCTTGAGGAGATGTTTAGATGCGTAAAGAAGTTGTTTTAATAACAGGTGCAAATGGTGAAATAGGTCATGGTCTTATTTCTTATTTATCGGAAATTGATAAAACCCATATTCTCGCACTAGATGTTATGCCAATCGATGAAGAATTGCGACCTAAATGTGAGCGATTTATTCAAGGAGACATTCTTGATAATATGTTATTAGGACGATTAGTTGCAGAATACGAAATTCGTGCGATTTATCACCTTGCATCCATTTTATCCACAAAAGCTGAATATAATCCCGAGACAGCTCACAAAGTAAATGTGGAAGGAACTTTAAACCTACTTAGACTGGCGGTTGAACAAGCTGGATGGCAGGGGAAACCAGTTAAGTTTTTATATCCAAGTTCGATTGCCGCATATGGTTTACCAAGTTTACTTATTAAAAATGAGGCTGGAAAAGTAAAAGAAGAAGAATGGTGCAATCCGACGACTATGTACGGCTGCAACAAACTCTATTGCGAACACTTGGGTCGCTATTATACAAAACATTATCGACAACTGGCTGCTGAAGGCACACCTAGTGGTATTGATTTCAGAGCAATTCGATTTCCAGGATTAATCTCCGCGATAACAACGCCAACAGGTGGAACCAGTGATTATGGTCCGGAAATGCTTCACCATGCTGCCATGGGAATACCATATAAATGCTTTGTGCGGCCAGATACTCGTCTGCCATTCATGGCCATGCCAGATGCCATTAAATCGTTATTAATGCTCGAAAATGCACCCAGAAAAGCTTTGACGAAACTTGTTTATAACGTAACGAGCTTTAACCCTTCTGCACAAGAGTTTTTTGAAATTGTTATTAAAGCTTTCCCGGAAGCGAGGATTACTTTCGAACCGGATATCGCCAGACAAGGAATTGTTGACTCCTGGCCAGCTGACGTTAATGATGAAGCTGCAAAAAATGACTGGGGTTGGAAACCAGACTATGGAGAGGAAAAAGCTTTTAAAGATTACTTAATTCCCGCAGTAAGAGCTAGATACGCATAAAAAATACAATTATTCCGGAAATTTTAATAAAAGATTTACATTAATCTTATGAAAATGATTTATCATTCCTACTGATAAATCATTTTCTTTTGGAGGGTCTTTGATGACTGGAAAAAATAATAAATCAACCCATCAATTCAAAGCAGAAACAAAACAATTATTAAATATTCTGATCCATTCGCTTTATACTGAAAAAGATATCTTTCTTCGGGAACTCATATCAAATGCATCAGATGCGTTGTCAAGGTTAAATTTTGTCACATTAACAATAAAAGATTATCTCGAACCTGAAGTACCTGCAAAAATCACTATCAAAACTGACAAAGAAAATAATACTTTAATCATCAGCGACACAGGTATCGGCATGAATCAGAAAGAAATGGTAGAAAATCTGGGTACAATCGCACATTCTGGAGCAAAAGCATTTTTAGAAGCCGCGGAAAATGTAAAGGAAATGGATCTTTCTAGCATCATCGGGCAATTTGGTGTTGGTTTCTATTCAGCCTTTATGGTCGCTGAAAAAATAGAAGTGACTTCCAGATCTTATAGACCAGAAGATGTTGCTGGAAGATGGGAATCTGATGGAAGCGATAATTATTTAATAACGGATAGCGACAAAATCAATCGGGGAACGGATATCATTTTACATCTCAAAGAAGATGCAAAAGAATATTTAGAAGATTACCGAATTCGCCAAATCATCAAACGACACTCCGATTATATTTCCCATCCGATTTATTTAAATGATTCAGAAGAACAACTTAATCGACAAACTGCACTTTGGCGACAACAACCCCAACAAGTAAAACCAGAAGATTATAACGAATTTTATAAGCAATTTACATTTGATTTCAATGACCCACTATCATATTTACACTTATCGATTGATGCACCAGTACAATTATTTTCAATTCTCTATATACCTTCATCACCAGAACCCAATATCTTTTCTGAACGGAAAGATTACGGATTAAAACTTTATGCCAGGAAAGTGCTGATCCAGGAATTTACTCGTGATTTACTTCCTGAATTTATGCGTTTCGTTCAAGGGGTTGTTGACTCCGAAGATATTCCGATCAACATATCTCGAGAAGCATTTCAATCTACAAAAACGATAAACCAGATTAAGACAATAATCACTTCTAAAATATTTGACCATTTGTCAAATCTAAGCAATAAAGATCCTGAAAAATACGAAAAATTTTGGAAAGAATACGGAATTTTCTTAAAAGAAGGGATGGCTGTTAATCCTGAAAATTTCGAACAGATTATTCCATTATTAAGATTTAATACGCTTGAAAAAGAAAATAACTGGTTATCTTTCAAAAACTATGTTGAAAACTTTAAAAATAACCAAAATAAAATTTACTACATCATTGGTGATGATAAAAAGTCATTGATTAATTCTCCACATTTGGAAGTCTTCAAAAAGAGAAATATTGATGTGATATTATTTTCAGACCCAGTTGATCCATTTATGTTAATTAATTTAAAAAAGTTTGAAGAGTTTGAATTAATTAATGTATCTTCTAATGAGATTGAACTCCCCCTTGCCACAGATACTGAAATTCAAAATAACGAAGAATTAAAATCAGCTGAAAATATAAATGAAATTCTGACTTTCTTTAAAACAGGTTTGGGAGACAAAGTCAAAGAAGTTAGAACAACAGAGCAATTAGTCGAATCTCCTGCGAGACTTGTTGATTCAAAAGGTAGCCCCAGCCCTGAAATTCAAAAAGCATATCGATATATGCAAAAAGAGATGGACATTCCTGAAAAAGTTTTGGAAATCAATCCACATCATCCCATTATCGTTAGTTTAGGAAAAATATCAGGGGTCAGTGCCTTGAGGTCAATGATAATTGAACAAATATATGAAAATGCTTTGATAAATGAAGGTATTCAACCAGAAACATCAAACATGCTGAAAAGAATAAATAACATTATCCTTGCAGCTTTACCAAAAGAATAAATAATCTAAAAAGAATCGAATTATGAGGAACTAATTCGATTCTTTTTTTAATTCATGATAAATATACCGTGATTTAAAGTACATTTGTAGCCCCGATAACGACTTTAAATTAATCATCATTTCTTTATCTCTGATAAAATAGACACAATGCATGACTTTTATTATTTGAGTCTATTGATGAAAAGAATCGAAATCAGTGTCGATCAAATAAAAATAAAATCATTTTTTTAAAATCCTCCGTGGAAAAATAAAAGTGGAGGTATTTTTAATCGTATTTTAAAAATAAATTTCAAATTTTATAACGGTAGGTTATGAATATTTAGTTCTTTAGATATCAATTAAATAAGCAGGAATTAATTTTAGGAGGAATAATTGTGAATGTTACAGCTTTAGATGCCTTAATGCGACCAGAATCTGTCGCAATAGTTGGAGCCTCAACTGACTCAACAAAAATTGGTTATACTGTCGTGAAGAACATTATTGATGGTGGATACAAAGGAAAGATTTACCCCATTAATCCAAAAGCGAATGAGGTTTTGGGATTAAAGGCTTATCCATCTTTGCTGGATGTCCCAGGCAAAATTGATGCAGCAGTCGTCACGGTCCCTGCGAAATTGGTTCTGTCAGTTGTAGAAGAAGCCGGGAAAAAAGGCGTAAAAGGATTAATTATTATTTCTTCCGGTTTTGGTGAAGTTGGTAATAAGGATTTGGAAGCTCAATTAGTTGCTAAAGCAAAAGAATATGGCGTCCGAATAATGGGTCCCAACATTGTTGGCACTTTATCAAACGCAGAAAAATTAAACGCTTCTTTTGCTCCTATATTGCCTTTAGTTGGCAAAGGTGCGTTGGTTTCCCAAAGTGGTGCTTTACTTATTGCTCTGGATATGGCCACCTTTACACGAAAAGTTGGTCTGGAAAAATTAATATCGATTGGCAACATGTCGGATGTAGACTTTGCAGATTTGGTGGAATGGCTGGATAAAGATGATGCCACAAGCTGCATTTCACTTTATATTGAAGGTTTCAAAGATGGTAGAAAATTCATGGAAGTTGCAAAAAAGGCAATCAAACCAGTGATCGCATTAAAAGCTGGTGTTTCTGCCCATGGAGCAGCTGCAGCCGCCTCGCATACAGGATCATTAGCTGGAGCTGCAAAAGTTTATGGAGCAGCATTCCAACAAGCAGGCGTTGTTCAAGCGACTGACCTTAATAATCTATTTGATCTCTCTTTAGCATTATCGTTACAACCACCAATGTTAGGTGACAACCTGGTCATCATTACCAATGGTGGTGGAGTTGGTGTGTTAGCCACAGACGCAGCTGAAAAATTCAATTTACCTCTTAAATTCGTACCAAAAGATGTTCAGGAAGAACTTAAAAAATATATGCCCGAATTTGGCTCTGCAAAAAACCCTGTAGATTTAACAGGTATGGCAGGATATGATTGGTATCATGATTCAGTAAAAATTGCCTTCTCCCACAAATGGACTGAGGGTTTAGTAGTTTTATACTGTGAAACCGCAATGACAAACCCGATGGAAATTGCCCAGGGCATCAAAAAGGCAATAGATGAATCTGGTGTGAAAAACAAACCAGTAATCGTCTCCTTTGTTGGTGGAGAAAAATCTGAAAAAGCAATGCAATGGCTAGTTGAAAATGAGATTCCTTCATACAGTGCCCCTGACCTGGCAGTTCATGCAATTTCTGCTTTGCGTGAATACGCTCGAATGAAGGAAATAGTTTCTGAACCAGAAGACAAGTTAAATAATATTGATAAACTCGCTGCATTGAAAGTAATACGGACGGCAAGAGAAGATGGTCGTGATGCTTTAACTGAAATTGAAGCAAAACAGGTTTTCGCTGCGTATGGGTTACCGACAACAATCACAAAATTAGCAAAATCAGAGGACGAAGCATCGGCACTCGCACAAGAAATCGGTTTCCCGATCGTCATGAAGATTGTATCCCCAGAAATTCTCCACAAATCCGATGCGGGTGGTGTAAAAGTAAATATTAAAGATGATGTCTCCTGTCGCGATGCATATCGAACTATTTTGAAGAATGCAAAAGAATATAATGCAAATGCACATATCCATGGTGTCGCAATTCAGGAAATGGCTCCTTGGGGTACAGAAGTAATTCTTGGTTCGATCAACGATGCCACCTTTGGACCCACTATGATGTTTGGCCTTGGTGGAATTTTTGTGGAAGTTCTTAAGGATGTTACTTTCAGAGTTGCCCCAGTTTCCAAAAAATCCGCTCTTAGAATGATTGAAGAAATTCGAGGTGCTCCAATTCTTGCCGGTGTACGTGGAGAAGAACCGCGAGATCGTGATGTACTTGCTGAGACAATAAGTCGTTATGCCCATATGATCGTAGATTTACAAGAAGAAGTAAGTGAATCTGATGCAAATCCTGTGCTTGTTTATCAGGAAGGCAGAGGACTAAAAGTCGTTGACGCAAGAATTATTTTAAAGAAAAAGTAGGAAAAACTAAAAAAAGACCGCCAAAATAATAAATTGGCGGTCTTTTTATTTACGTAATTTAGAAAAGGCATCATGCCATGGTTCGCCCAATCGATTTTTTTGTGTGATTTGAATATTAGCAAATTTTTGCGCGATTTTTGCAGATAGAAGTGCAATACCAGCCCAATCATCATTTAAAAGCGAATCTTTCAT
>PHBS01000007.1 GCA_002841995.1 Chloroflexi bacterium HGW-Chloroflexi-8 | reverse complement strand
GCCCCGGCGAGCATATCATAAATCAGGTCTGGTGTTGCTCTCGCTACGGTAAGATCTTTGATTCCCAGACGGATGATTTCATGGGCAGCTGCAAATGGAATTAAGTGAGTAAAACCTGCTGCGTACAGGGTCTGTCCATTCTTTACCAAAGATTGAACTGCTTCAGTTAAGGAACAAAGTTTTGTCATATAAAATTCACTTTTTTAAATTAAATTAAATTAATAATGTTTTCGGCGAGTTGAGATAGGTGTTTGTGAACTTGATTTCTGATCCAGTTCATTTTTAGTTTCTTCAGAGTGATTGTTCTTTTTTGTGAATCCTTTAATAATTCGAAATCTGCTATTCTTTTGAATGTGTTCTTTCCTGGTTTTCAAAACGAGAATTGTACCTAGAAAAAGTCCTGCTAAACTAAACAAAAGAAATTGATAGTTTGGCGTTTGGGATTGGGATGAAACAAAAAAGAGGAGGAGTAATATTCCACCTAGCCAAAATAAAAAAATACCGAATCGATGCATGGGATTGCCAGAGTTGGTTTAAGGTCGATCCTTTTTTTAGACCGACCTAAATTCCACTTATGCTTTTTTAACCTGGTTATAAATTTGTTCCCTCATGTACAACTGGAGGTAATGCACACCGCCTGCATTTTTCCCGGATGCACCAGATCCTTTCCAACCGCCAAAAGGCTGGAAGCCTGGCCAGGCACCAGTCGTTGCACCTTGTGGTCGATTGGCATAATTTACACCCGCTTCAATATGATCAAAGTACCATTGTGCTTCTTCATCAGTTCCATAAAAGCCCGAGGTCAGTCCATAAAGGACATCATTGGAGATTTTGATACCGTCCTCCAAATTTTTGACTTTTCCGATGGTGGTTATTGGCAGAAACATCTCATGTTTCCAGAGCCGGTGTTCATATGGAAGATCGGCTACGATAGTCGGAGAAGCAAAATAGCCGTTTGCATATTCACCTTCAGTCAACACTTTTCCACCAGTGAGGACGTTCCCATCTGCTTCCAATTCTTTGACAAAGTCTGTGTAATCTTTTAATGCACCTTTATTAATCACTGGTCCCATGAAATTGGCACGGTTGGTGGGATCTCCTATTGTGAGTTTATTTGTTAATTCGACAATGCGTTTTACAAGAGCATCATAAACGGGTTCTTCGATTATTACCCGGGAACAAGCTGAACATTTTTGTCCTTGTAATCCGAACGATGAACGCACAATACCCAATGCAGCCATTTCAATATCAGCATGACGTGATACCAATGCAGCATTTTTTCCGCCTAATTCTAAAATGGTTGGGCGCACATAAGGGCCTTCATTGGCAAATTTCCGAAAAATACCCATACCAACATCGAAAGAGCCTGTGAAAGTCACACCAGCAATGTCTGGATGACTCACCAATGCATTACCTAAAGTGCTTCCTGGACCCGTAACATAATTGTAAACGCCATCTGGAACCCCAGCATCCCGGAATGCTTCAGCCAATAGATAGGGAGTTAATGGCGTATCGGTTGCAGGCTTCATAATGACAGTATTTCCGGCTACCATTGCAGCTCCGGCAGGTCCGCCTGTCAAAGCACCAGGGAAATTAAAGGGGCTGATTACTAACCAGACACCATAAGGTCTTAAAACGGATTTGTTTGTAGATAAGTAACCTTCAAATGGATCAGTCCCCATTTGGGTATCATATCCTTTATTGTTTTCCATTTGGGTGCAAGAGTACCGGATTAAATCAGCTGTCTCAACTGCGTCTCCGATGCCTTCCATCCTGTTTTTGCCAACCTCCAAAGACATCGCAGCACCAATGTAATAACAACGATCCTCGATTAAATCAGCTGCTTTTCGTAAGACCTTAATTCTTTCCTGCCAGGGTGTTGACCGCCATAGTTTGAATGCATTCTTAGCTGCCGCAACTGCAGCCAAGGCATCTTCATTTGTTCCTTTTTGAAACAAACCTATGACCAGGTTCGTATCAATCGGGGATCGATTTTCGAATTTCTCCTTCGATTTTACATCCTTGCCATTGATAATCATCGGATATTCTTTACCGAAGGATGATTTCAATTTTGCTAATTCACTTTCATATCTTTCGTGAAATTCTTCCGGGGGATTGAACATCGTACCATATGTAAGTTTAAATTTAGTTTGCGCTCCCATAAAAATTAACCTCCTTCAACGGGGCATTAAAGTTAACAAAACATCCAAAACGATCTCCTTTAAGTATAGTACATTCAAAAAGAAGATTCAAAGGACATCGCATATCAAAAAGGATGTGTTTTGGTCACACGCGAAATTGGAATTAAAAGATTGACACAGGTTACTTATTTATAACTGGTACGAAAATCGCATGATCATATGTAGTTATTGTCAGTGGGTTGCTCACGTTTGTTCCGTACCGATTTTCAACGACCAACCGGATCGTATAAGCTGAACCGGGATTCAAATTCGTTATGGAGTAGGTCGTAACATTTTGTGGAAGTGATGCTAAAGGTGACCAGCTTTTTGCATCATCAACTGATTGCTCAATGACATATTCTTCTTCGCCTTCTACATCAGTCCAATTTATACGAATTGCATTAATGGAAACAATTGTCTCAATCGTTGAAGGAATATCTGGAGCTGTGCAGGCTGTTGTGGATGTGGAAAGAAGATTACTATAATTTGAATCGGCTGATAATGTATACGCTTTTACCCGATAAGCATAATTCGTATTACAAAGTAATTCTAAATCCGTATAAGATGTTTGATTTGCTGCTAATGCAGCTATTTGAATCCATGACCCACCATTTATTGATCGTTCAACTTTAAATCCAACTTCGTTCGTGCTATTGTCACTAAATTGAAAACCAATCGATGTCATATTTCTATTCAACAAAGTCAGGTTACTTGGGGCAATCGGTGTGGATCTGGATTGACGGAAATTTGCAATTATGGATGCTGTGTTATTTAATGTAAGACGATTATCTGCACTATTTGATGCGGTTGATATGATGCCGGTAGGTTGTCCACCAAAAAACACATCGGGATTAGCCCAGTTGTTGATGCGTGGGCAGTACCTGGAGCAGGCGTACGACATGATGGTGCGAAATGCGGAATTAGGTGCTTGATATCCATGGGAATAATTGTAGTAACCTGGTCCGGAATCGGTCGCACGATCATGGTGAGCACCCATATTGTGTCCTGTTTCGTGTGCCAATGAATAATATCCGGTTGAACATGAACGGGAAACAACGCTGAAACCAACTGAATCTCTCGTAAATGTTGGTGTCATCAGCCATCCAATTCCACAATATTCCATATTTTTCACAAGCATTACCACCAGGTCTGCACCATATTCGTTTCGCAGGTTATGAACTTGATCTAAAGAGCCATCCGTAGAACTAGTGAGGGCATTTAATGTATTTCCCCAATTGAAAGGAGTATCTTCGTTATAATTTACTTCTGACGAGTGAACCAAATTTACCCTTTGATAAATGCCACTTCTTTCATATCCAGCATTTGTTTCTGAAATAGCAAGATCAATTTGATTAATGATGTTTGTTGTTCCACCAGCATCCAAACGAGCATCATCTGTGTAGACAACCATAACATCTATCACTGCACCTGTATCCATAACAATAGGATTATCAGATTCAAAACTTTCCATCCCAAAAATGGAGGTTTCGGGTGTGAGTGGTTCTAACTCAACTGGAAAAGCGCTTTGGTCAATCTCCTCAAACTGATACTGACCATGGATGTTTTGAGTCAGGTAATATTGTTGACCCAAATCGGTCAAAATACCTGAGACAACATCATTATTTGAGACAATTGTAATGCTTCCCTCTTTTCCATCTGCCAAATAACCACTCAAAATATATCCGCCATTCAGGGTATTATTTTTTTTGGTAATCATTGCGAGGTAATTCAGGTTTTCAAATATATCAAACCGGACAGGGTAGACCGCATCAGAGTTGATTTTATATTGTTCAGCGATCTGGTCCAGTGCTGGTTTGTTCAATTGGATTGTTTGGACTTTACTGACTCCTAATTTGAGCTCTTCTGAGTTGGATAAGTTGTTACCTTGTACCTGTATTGTCGTAATGGTGGGCGGTGGATTGTCAGCCGCATTAACGGGAATAAATGTCGTCAAAAAAAAGAGAATTATTAGCAGACCACAAATAGTCTTGAAAAATTTGTGCTGCACCCAGTTCAAATGATGCTTCAATGGTTGTCTATCTTTCATATAAAACAACTGTAACATCAATCGAAATAGGTTGAATCTTATTGTTAATAACTTGCAAAGGTAGAAAATTATTGGTTATTTTTTTGTAAGGTTTTCAATTCTTGATTTATAAAAATTGCAAATAAAAATCGTTTAATCGATCAAGAACATTACTAATTTCAGCACGGGATTTTATGCGTTCAAAGTTTTCGATTGAGACCCTGGATTTGAAACTGGGATTTAAAATTACATCAATAATTGCGTTCGCCAGAGCATTTGGTTTGTTAATTTCGACTAAGAACCCATTCACTCCTGGGGTAATCCATTCTCTTAAAGAATCGATGTCTCCTGCAATGGGAACACATCCGCAGGCCATCGCTTCCAGAAGTGTATTGGGTGTTCCATCATGGGTGGTTAGAGAGACTGAAATATCAGATTGGTGAAAAAGTGACCAAAGTTGTTTTTGGGAAAGTTCAGGTAATAGGGTAACAGATTTTTTGAGACCTAAACGATGAACCCATCTTTCAGCTTCTATTTTTCCGGACATGGCAGGACAGAAAAATTTTGCATTTGGAAACCTTCTTAAAACCAGAGGTATCGCCTGAAAAAAAATATCTGACTGCGCATAAGCACGAATTCCACGTGGATTGACGATAATTGGCGCATTTTGCATCTGGTCTTCTGGAAAAAACTTTTCAAAACGTGCTTGTTCAATTTCTCCCAGTGAAATTCCCCCACCTCCTGGGACGACAAGTGTAGGTTTTTGTGGTTCGAATCCCCATTGGTGTGCCAAATTGATATCTCGAAAAGTGTCAGCAATGATGCCATCCGCTCGTTGCACAACTTCTTTTGTTAATTCCCTCATTTTTTTATTTGCATTGGCATGGAGTGTAAAGTCATTCCCCCAGATTGATACCAAAAGTGGTATGTCTGCAGGCGTATATCTGCTCAGCATTCCTTCAAAAGGAATACGCAGTGCATGAACAATGTCTGGTTGGATTTCAGCAATGATCATTTTTAAGATATTTCCATATTTGGGTATAGTTGAAGGACCCAAGTTGTATCTTGCAAGCATGAAAATTGGACGGAATTGCTGAATCAATTGTTTCGTTAATGATTTTTTCGGTTGTCCTTTGATGTTGCCATTATTGGGCGTTTGTTCTTTTCCAGCATTACTGAATGCGACTGGCAAAATAAAAGTTTGATCAACGTCATGTTCAATAGTTAAAGGATAAGTAGACACTAATGAAATCTTGAATTTCAATTTATGCAAAGCGTCAATCCACCTTTTTGAGGTGGGGCTTCGTCCATCTGAAATGAGAAGTATGTGTTTATCGACCATATTTGTTTCTTAATTTGAAGGTTTCAATAATGGAAGTAATGAAAACTTCGGTCATAATATCGATGTTAATGTGATTTGCAATGATATCATAAGCGTTATTTCCCATTTCTCTTAATTCCGCTGGATCGCTGATGGCTTTTTTAATAGTTGAAACTAAAACATTTTCATCATTTGCAGGTATTATCCAACCATTTTCAGGAAAAACCATGTTAGATTGTGAACCATCGCCTTCTGCTACGATAACGGGTAGGGCATAAGACATGGCTTGTTGAATAGCGAGTCCACCTGTACCCGGCAAAACAAAAAGATCAGCCCTTTTGAAAATTTCTTCTAACTCTTTACCATAAACCGCTCCCCAGAATTTAGTTCTAGGGTAATTTAAATTCGCATAGCTTTTAAGATCATTTAGAATCAACCCATCACCAACAACCCATAAATCTGGTTGTTGATCTTCTGATATTTGAGCACAAGCACGAATAAGTGAGTCTACTCGTTTCCTGGTTTGCAACCTTCCGACAAAAAGAAGAATCGCTCGCCCATTTTGAAATACCTGTTCGCGAATTGGGGGAGGAAAGTCCGGTTTTGGGGCTGTTGAGTTAGGTGCGATGTGGATAATCTCTTCTGGTATTCCAGCTTTTACATATTGCTGTTTACCATGTTTAGAATAGGCTATGATCTCATCAAAATTTCTTAAGAATTGAAATCTGGTTTCCGAAACAATTTTACTGAGTTTACCGCTATGGTTTGGTACGCCTAATCCCCAACCAATAAGCCCTTTTCCCTCTTTTTTTATCCATTGAATTGCTTTTCTAGAGCTCAAATAGCGTGGGTTTGCCTCTAGTATGACAACATCCGGATCATATTCTCTCAACCATTGATGAATCCCGGGTTGCAAACAGATGTAAAAACGCTTGTCAAACAAGTGAATGTTTTTTCCTTTAACAAAATTCACATTTGAAATGTTTTTAGCAATTTCAATCATTTCTTGAGGACGGGGTAGCCCAGAAAAAATACTTAGTTCAATTTCTGGTCGTTGTCCTAATTTTTCAAAAAACGGCACCCGATAATTTGGAATTACACGTTGTTGCAGAGCGACCTTGATTTTTTCCATTAAGATACCTGAACGAAAATCCTTGATCCCAGATTCGTTTTTTCCACTTCAATTCTAGCAGGAAACATTTCCTTCAATTCATCCAGATGGGTAATAATTAATATTTTAGCGAAATCATTCTTAATTTGGGCAATTACATCGATTAGGCGATGACGACCTTCATTATCCTGACTCCCAAAACCTTCGTCAATGATTAAGGTCTGTAATTTTGCTCCGGACCGCTTTGCTAAAACCTGAGATAATGCGATGCGAATAGCGAAATTTATCCGAAAGGCTTCTCCTCCAGAAAACATTTCATATGATCGTGTATTTCCGTCCAAATCATTAATTTTAATATCTAGAGTCTCTTTTTTATCTATTCTTTTTTTGTCTTTATAGTCACTTTGAGTTTCAAACCGAATTGACATTGCTCCACCTGTTAACTTATCCAATAATTGGTTAGCATGTTCTTCGATCTGCGGTAGTGCTTGTTCAATTAAGAGTGCAGGAATTCCATTTTTTCCAAAGGCATCTTCCAGTTTTGAGTAACGGGCAATTGTCTGCGATAATGAATTTTTTGTTTCAATAAAATTATTCTTATTAATTTTTTTTCTGCTGATATTATCAAGTTTTTGATTTTCACCACCAATTTTTAGATGGATTTGGTTCAATTCAATTTGCATCTGGTCCAATTGTTTTTGAAGTTTGTTTGGATCGAGCATATCTTTAATTTCAGATGCATAAGTCTCCTTCAGCCGAATTACTTGCTCACTCTTTTCGTGAAAATCCATCTCTATTTCGATAATTTCTTGTTCCAGCTCAATTTTTTGATTTCGTAAAGGACCAATAGTAGAATTTGCATGATCCAATTCTCTCAGTTGGTTTTCACTGGATCTTAATTTGTTTTCTTCTATTTTGCATTGTTGATGAGCTTGGGAATCGTATCCAATAGTCTCGATCGCTTTTAAAGTCTCAAGTAAATTTTCTTTTTCTTCGACAGCAAAATTATCTTCTCTATGCAGAATATCCAGTTTCATATAGGTTTCTGATTTGTTGAGATCCCAATCAAGTATTTGGTTTTCTAAATTTTGAAATTGTGTCTCAATTTGTGTTTTTTCTTTTTCAAGTATCTGTCTATTTTTATCTAATTTTTGAATATCTAGTATCATGTTCTTTACTTGTTCAATTTGGACTAATAGATCGCGAATATTTGTTTCCAAACTAACAATTTGATTTTTTCGTTCAACCCCTTCGGTTGTAACCTTGTCCTCGTACTTTTTTCGGTGTTCCTGTGTTAAGGGTTGATTACAAAAAGGACATTCAGGGCCGGCTTTTTGGAATGCTTTCAGGTGCTCTCGAAGTTCATCATTCTTTGTTGAAAGTTGTTTAACCATTTCACGTTTTTGAATGACCAATTCTTGTTTTTGTTCCAAATCCTTGTTTAAATCTGGTATTTTTAGTATTTGACTTTCAATAATAGAAATTTTCTCATTTACTTTAGCCAAATCATCATTTAGCTGAGGAAGATTTATCTTAGTTTGTTCGACCTTTAAGAATTCATCACTCAACATTTTTAATTGGGTGTCAATCTGATTTCTTTGTAAATCGATTTGTTGTTGGTAATTTTGTTTTTGGATTTCCAAATATTGATATTCTTCTCTTTTTTCTTCCCATTTTTCCAGTTGTAATCGCACGAGTTTCCATTTTTCGTAGTCAGATCGAATCTGGTTATCATTTTTCAGGATAATTTGAAGCTTTTGAATTTGTTCTTCAATTTCAAGAATTTTTTTCTTTTTTTGATCTAGTTTCTGTTGGGATTTTTGGAATTCGTTTTCATGAAACTTAATTGTTTGTTCAAGATTATTAAGGGATTGTTCAACTCTTTTAGCCTGGTCAACAAGCGTAATTAAACTTGAAATGGATTCATTTTTGGATTTTTCTTCAACTAAGAGATGAGACAATTGATTTTGGACGTCTTCTTCCTGATTAATTTCTAATTCAATTTCATCTAAAATTCCAATTATTCGTTTTCGATCCAAATCCAGGTTTTTATGTTTTTCTCTTGCAATGTTTCTATAAGTCTCCCAAATTTCTAATCCCAGAATACTGGCGAGGATTTCTTTTCTTTCGGAGGGTTTGAGTATCGTGAATTGATCCGCTTTTCCTTGTAAGAAAAAAGATGCATTGATGAATGTCTCATAATCGAGCCGAAGAATTAATACGATCTTTTTTTGTGTTTCAGTGCTGTTATGTTCTGTTAAGACTCTCCAGCGATCACCGTTTTCATCAAAAACTAGCAATTCAAGAATGACCGGTTTTTCACGTTCTTTTATACGTTGAACCTTGTAGGTCTGAGCTTCATATTTAAAAGTCAAATTTACTGAAGCTGATTTACTATTTTGGTTGATTACATCATCGCTACGTGATCTTGCGATTCCGAACAATACCCATGTAATAGCATCCAAAATTGAAGACTTGCCAGCACCATTTGATCCGGATATACAAGCCAGATGAATGGATTCAAAATTAATTGTGGCTGGTGACTGGTATGATAAAAATCCCTCAATTTGGATTTGAACTGGAATCATTACTCCACCAAATAGTCAGCAACATCACTTGACGTAATGACTGTGTTGGGTGTTACCAGAACCTTATCAACACGTTTACCATCCATATCGATAACTTCAAAGCGCAGGTTCATAATTACGAATTCCTGCCCAGTTTCCGGTATGCTGTCCAGCATAGTCATTACAAATCCACCCAATGTTTGATATCCCACTCGATCTTCATCAGGCAACGAATCGATCCCCAGAATTTCTTTCACTTCATCTATCGATATAAGACCGTCAAACAGCCATGAACCATCCTCTCGTTGTACAGCCATAATTTCCTGATCCTCGCCTGCAATTGGAATGGATCCAACAATTGCTTTAAGAACATCATAAAGTGTTACCATTCCCAGGACGCCACTAAATTCATCAATGACTAGGGCCGCATGAACGCCTGCTTCTTTTAACAAAGCCAGTGCTTTCAATGCTGACATACTGTCCGGAACAAAGAGCGCTGGTTGTAAAAGATCAGAAATATTCGGTTTGTTACCATTTAAGCTTTGGGCTAAGAAATCTTTTGCAATCAGAATCCCATGAACATTATCTAATTCGTCAGTTGCGACTGGAAATCGGTTATGCTTTGAGGATGTTACTTGTTCGAGAATTGATTCGAAAGGTTCACCGAAGTCAATCCATTCAATTTCTGTTCTGGGGGTCATGATCGAATCAATATATCGATCGCCCAAACGGAATATTCCACTGACCATATCCTCTTCAGCTTCTTCAAATATCCCGGATTGAGTTCCCTGTTTCATAAGCACTTTGATCTCTTCTTCGGTAATGATCGGATCTTTCGAAGGTTCAACTCCTAATATCCGTAGACCAAAATCCGTGGATGCGCTTAATAAGCGCACTACCGGCGCAGTAAACCAGGATAATAATTTCATTGGATAAGACACAATTGTGGCGATTTTCTCAGGACTATTCATTGCCAATCTTTTAGGAATAAGTTCGCCTATCACCAATGAAAAATAAGTTGTGATGAGAACAATAATTGCGAATGCTACACCGTCACTATAGGGTTTCAACCAATTGATGTTTGACAATAGTGCGCCGAGATCATCTGATAGTTTTGCGCCACCCAAAGCACCTGCGAGAATTCCTATGAGTGTTATCCCAATTTGTACAGTTGATAGAAAATGGTTCGGTTTTTCAGAGATATCGAGTGCAACTTGTGCTCTTGTATCTCCTTCTTTTGCCATTTGTTGAAGGCGAACTTTTCGTGAAGAAACCAATGCAATTTCGGACATGGCAAAAATGCCATTTAATATCAAAAGAAAAAAGATTAAAAGTATTTGTATAAATGAATCTTCCATAACTCCAGCTACGAACCAGCTTCCAAATCAAAAGGATCATCTTGATTATAAATGATTTTTGTGGCTAATTCTTGTAGCGTGGAGATTTCCCTTTGGTCCACTTTTTCACTTAATAGATATTTTTCTAATAAATTTATTGGACTTAGGCTGCTAATTGACTCATCATCTCCAAGCCGCAAGCGAACATTCGCTTGGGGTTTGTGTATGATTTGTGATTCTATAGCGTCTTTATAATATTGGTGTATTTCATGGTTGTCGATCAATGGTTCCCAGTCGAGAGGATAGGTAAGTGTTAATCTGGCCACTGAATCTGCGATTTCTTCAATGTCTGGCAATTCATTGCGAATAAATTCCATAACTGTAGAAGAGTCAGGGATTTTGCCCTCACCAAGGTCATTTGCCAGTTTTCTTAAGTCAATGGAATTATCGATGAAGTTTCTACCTTCCAATGCAATCCAATTTACAGAGGTTTTTCCCTTGACTAATTCAGTGACAACAAAATATTTTTGGTCTTCAATTTCGCCGAAATCTACTCTCTCAATCGATCCAGCATAAATGACTGGGGGATGTGAATCTTCGTTCAAATTTTGAGCTTTGTGAATATGACCTAAAGCAACATAATCAAAATTTGAGTTCCTTACTAAACTTCCCGGTAATACGTAATCGTTTCCAAGCGTAATATTTCTTTCTCCTCCAAATACTGCTCCTTGAACAGATGCATGTGCAGCGAAGATTAATGGAAGATCGGGATTTGACTCTTTAATCCAATTTTCAACAATCTTATTGATTAAAAATTCCATATTATTATTTATTTCTTGTTTTGTGCCAGCGTTTGCATTGATCATTGCTGCCATAGCGCTGGAAGATAACCATGGAAATGCAATTATTTGAACTGGTAAATTTTCTAATTCAGTTTGACCAAGCATCATGGGTTTATCAATAACGTGGACATAAGGAATCGATAAGGTATCAAATTCCTGTAAGGCATGTGCACGACCATATGTTGGTGATAAATCGTGATTTCCAATCATGAGTATGGTAGGGATGGCTGCTTTCGAAAGACGAATTATTCTTTTACCCCATTCTCGTTGATATGTCGGGGAGGGTGTTCGGTCACGATAGGCGTCGCCAGTGAAAATTACCAGGTCAACTGGTGAGTTAATTGCATAGTCAACTATTTTATCCAACGCGATCAAGAAATCCTGAACACGGTAAGGTAAACCTGTAGACGGGTCTTTTTTCCCGTGAGCGGCGATATCTATGTGAGCATCAGAAAAATGTAGAATTCGAAGCATAGTAGATTATGGAGTGATTCCTAATTGCTGTAGTAATAAAAGGCTGGGTGGAAAACCTGGATGGTATTCAATCGAAGTGTTGAGGTCCGCTATTGCTTTTTGATTATCTCCAATCGCAACATAAGCCAATGCTCGCCAATAAAAACTCTCTTCTAAATAAGGCTCAGTTGCAGTATCAATGGTCAGGCTGGCCAAATTGATTACATCCTGATAACGACCAGAGTAATAGTATGCAAAATAAGGTCCTGTTTGATACCACATCATGCGCCATGGTCGTACATTTTCTGGAAGTTGTGAATAAAGCTGAAAGGCAAAATCATAGGCTTCAGCTGCTCCTGCATAATCTTGCAATTGCACCATACTTGTACCACGATTGAACCAGGAAAAATATAAATCACTGCCAGTTGTTTTATTGATCTCTTCATTGGCTTTCTCATAAGCCAAACGATCGGCTTGCAGATCATCGGTCAAATTTCCAAGAATTTGAACTATTTCTCCCTGCCGATCTATTGGATAAACAACAATAAATGCATAATTGAACGAGCGCCACTGGGTAATTAAATCGTCGTAAGATATTGGATAGTCTGGTTTAAAATAAGAATCCTGAGTGATAAATTCTGACTTCAAGTCATCATAACCGTTCAAGACAGCATAATGTCCCATCCAACTGACTTTTCCGTTGATATCTTTTATAAAAACACCTTTTTCAACCAATACCGGGAATCCATTTGAAATTAAATTCTTTAAAAGGGGGATACTCCCGCCTGAACGAACTATCGCCTGATATTCAGTATTTTCCAATACAAAATCGGACATTTCATAAAGCATTACATTTTTATCTTTTTCAAATGGTTTTAATATTTTTCCTGTATCCGTACGTGTCCCTTCCCATCCCCAATATGATAATTGCATGGCCAAATTCGCGGGAGCACAGTAATTCCACAAACCATGTTGGTCCTGGTAGCGGATTCCTTTTAAATAAACTTTAGTCGGCAGCATGGTTGGAGTCAGTGTCGGAGCAGCCAAAGTTGTTGTAGCACTTAGAATTTCGGGCGTAAGTGTAGGGCTTGGGCTGGGTGTTGCGCTAGGCATTTGTGTTGTTTCAATTGTTGATATCGGTACAAACACAGATTGTTCGGGAGGATTGATTGCGTAATCTAACCGCATTCTGATTTCATCCACGCGCCATATTATTCTCTCTCGAATTCCAGGTGTAAGGATAGAAATCAGAACTAATAGAATGATTCCAATTAGTCCAACAATAAGAACAATTACACCTGTTTTTTTTGACATAAAGAAATTATAACACTGCCAAAAAGAATAAAAAATTCGTCGTTAATGTCTTCCAAACCACTTCCTGGCTTACCCGGACTATTTAATTAATTAACTTGCAATTTTTACTTGTTTGGTGGTAAATTTAGACGACTCTCAAAAAATACATAACTAACGCGTGTTAGTTTACTTGTATAGACAATATTTTGATATAGAAAGTGAAATTATGAATACCATTCGTAGAAAAATTCCGATGCCGTTCAGTCTTCCCCGACGGATCCAAAGATTTACGGATCTTGCATTCAATCTTTGGTGGGTTTGGAACCATGATGCTCAAAGCTTATTTAAATATATTGATAAGGCTCTTTGGGATCGAATTAACCACAATCCAATTTTGTTTTTGCAACAAGTTGAACGTCCGCTTCTAAATAAAGCAGTTCAGGATCTTTTTTTCCTGGATCGGTTTGATGCCGTTATTGAAAAATTTGATAATTACTTAAAATCTGAAAAAACATGGTTTAAAAATACTTATAAAAATTTAGACAATGAATTAATTGCCTATTTTTCTTTTGAATTTGGTTTGCATGAAAGTCTTCCTGTATATGCAGGTGGTTTGGGAATTCTTTCAGGTGACCATTTGAAAGCTGCCAGCGATCTCGGTTTGCCATTGGTAGGAGTTGGTTTCATTTATAAACAGGGATATTTTACTCAATCCGTTTCAGAAGATGGTTGGCAGGAAACACGAAGCTATTATTTAAATTTTGCTGAAGTTCCGATCATCCCGTTACAAGATGAAGCTGGATTACCTGTTATGGTAGGTGTTGAATTGCCGGGGCGGACAGTTTATGCTCGTATCTGGCAGGTAAATGTCGGTCGGGTGCAGTTATATTTGTTGGATTCTGATCTCGAAGAAAACTCACCAAATGATCGACAGCTGACTTCGCGTTTATATAGTAATGATCAAGATGTGCGGGTTTCCCAGGAAATACTGTTAGGTATGGGTGGGGTAAAGGCATTGCGTCAGCTCGGACTAACCCCAAGCGTTTGGCACATGAATGAAGGACATTCTGCTTTCCTTGCACTTGAAAGAATCATCGAATTAATTGAAAAGGGAAAGACTTATCAAGAAGCTTTGGAAATTGTCAAGAAAAATAATGTCTTTACAACACATACTCCTGTGCCTGCGGGAAACGATCAGTTTCCAATTTGGTTAATCGATAAATATTTTGCGCAAACCTGGCCAAAATTAAACATCTCAAGAGACCAATTTATTGATCTTGGAAGACAAGCACAATCATGGGGAGATTCGTTTGTCATGCCCGTATTGGCATTAAAATTGTCCGAACAACGTAACGCAGTTTCCGAGTTGCATGGGGAGGTTTCCAGAGAAATGTGGCATTGGTTGTGGCTTGATCGGCCTGTTAATGAAGTTCCAATTACCCACATAACGAATGGTATCCATACTGGGACCTGGATCGCCAGACAAATGAATAATCTTTTCCAAAAATATTTGGATCCGAATTGGCAGGATAAAGCAGATGATCCGGAAATGTGGACAAAAATAGATTCAATACCGGATCATGAACTTTGGGCTGTTCGAAAGCATTTGAAAAGGAAATTGACTGTCTATTGTAATGAAAGAGCTCGAAAAATGTGGTTGAACGGAAATTTTCACCCTGTTCAGGTTTTAGCAAGCGGCGTCATGATGGAGCCGTATTCATTAACAATTGGATTTGCACGTAGATTTGCCACATATAAAAGAGCAAACCTGGTGTTCCGTGATTATGAACGGTTGATGCGAATTATTAATAATGATCGAATGCCTGTTCAAATTATTTTTTCAGGCAAAGCTCATCCAGCCGATGAACCAGGTAAATTGATTATTCAGCAAATTTATCGTGCAGTAAAAGATGCCAAAATGGGTGGACGGCTAATTTTCCTGGAAGACTACGACATGAATATTGCCCGTTTACTTGTACAGGGCGTGGATGTTTGGATGAATACACCCCGAAGACCAAATGAGGCTTCCGGGACATCTGGAATGAAAGCAGCATTAAATGGTGTGCTTAATTTTTCAGTGTTGGATGGCTGGTGGAGAGAAGGATATAACGGAAAAAATGGCTGGCCAATTGGAGATCATTTGGATTATCAGGATTATAACCAACAGGATGATGCTGAATCGCGGGAATTGTACGACACTCTTGAAAACGAGATTATCCCTTTGTATTACGAATCACGATCCGCTGACAATTTGCCGAATGAATGGATAGCCAGGGTTAAAGAGTCGATTCGTTCCAATGCCCCACTATTCTCAACCCGTCGTATGGTGAAAGAATATATGTCGGCTTTGTATATTAAATCAATCGAAAACAATTTAGATAAATAAATTGTTTTTCTTATAAAAAAACGTGGGAGTTTTGTTATATGAAAACCCCCACGTTTTAATTTAAGATTTTTTTACAATTAAAAAGATACCTTGTTTGCCGACAACTTCCACAGCAACGTCTTCGGAAATGTTTGAACCGTCGCTTGAAATTGCACTCCATTGTTCACCAGCGGCTTGTATAATGCCGCGTGGGGTTAATGCTGTCACAACATGGCCATGCTTACCCATTAATGCTTCCATACCTGTTCGGACTGGTTCCCTCATGGCTCGAATTGCAAATGAAAGGACAGTAATAATTCCAATCGCTAGAATGATACCAGTGGTGATAACCAATGGCACAGATACTCTTGGAAAACCAGGTGCATCAACTGAATTAAAAAGAACAAGCGAGCCAATGACAAACGAAAGTGCTCCTGCAATTGAAAGAGCTCCATGTGTAACTGCCTTAATTTCCAGAATAAACAAGATAAATGCTACCAAGAGGAATAAAGTACCGAACCAATTGACCGGTAAGACACCCATCCCGTAAATTGCCAGGATTAAGCATGTAGCACCAATAAATCCCGCTACCCAACCACCTGGATTGGACAATTCAATAAAAATTGCCTGAATTCCGATTGTAAGAAGTAGGAAAAGGATATTGGGATTAGTCAATAATTGTAAGAGTCGCTCAATAAAGCTCATTTCAACATTGATTTCGATGAAATTCTTTGTACTTAATGTTATTAATTCTCCATTAATCAAAACTTGTTGTCCATTTGCTTGATTGAGTAAATCATTAATGTCCTTAGCTGAAAAATCAACAAGTCCTGAATCTAAAGCCTCTCGTACAGAAACTGCTTTGGCATTTTCAATTGTATCTTCCGCCAATTGAATGGCTTTTTCACCTCGGTTTTGAGCCAAGGATCGCACAGTTGCCCGCAACATTTCTTTTTCTTTTTTTTCGATTGTTTCACCCAAATCTTCACCTTGACCACCGACCGGGCTCGCTGCACCTATGGTTGTCTCTGGTGCCATGGCAGAAAGATGACCAGCCAGGGTTATGATTGTTCCAGCGCTGCCAGCCATTGCGCCATTCGGGGCAATATAAACAATCACCGGTATCTGGCTGCTTCGTATTTCCTGAACAATCCGATTCATTAGCTCAATGCTTCCACCAGGTGTATTGATTTGTAAGATTAAAAGTTTTGCGTTTTGTTTTTCAGCAGTTGACATTCCACGATCAATATAAGTTAACCATGACGGTGTCAAAGGACCGCTTAGATTAATGGTTATGATTTTTGATTCTTGAGATTGGGAAAGTCCTTCTCCATACGTTCCCAATAAACCCCCAACCAGTAAAATAATTACCAATATTAATTTTGTGTATCGCATCGAATCCTCCAAGTGATAGCACTACCCATATATCCATTATATGAATTGTGGCTCTTGAATTCAAGGAAAGGCCAGGTAGCGCTTCCTATGCTTTGTGATTATCCAAATGATCTAATTTATTTCATACAATTTGTTAACAGATCTCATGCATTTCAAATGTATCCTGTAAGTTGAAATGTTTTATTTTGAAGGAGAAATTTACTATGGCAAAAATTATTGGTATAGATCTGGGCACAACAAATAGTGTTTTGGCTGTCATGGAAGGTGGAGACCCTATTGTAATTACTACTTCAGAAGGCTCAAGACTTTGCCCATCTGTCGTCGCATTCACCAAAAACAAAGAGAGACTGGTTGGGCAAACCGCAAAACGTCAGGCGATTGTCAATTCTGAAAATACAATCTCTTCGATCAAACGATTTATGGGTAGAAGGTATGATGAAGTCGATCAGGAACGAAAGATGGTGGCATATAAAGTTGTAAAAGGACCAACTGCTGAAGCACGAGTAGCCATTCCTGCAACGAATAAAGAGTATTCACCCCAGGAGATTTCAGCGATGATCCTTGCTAAACTAAAAAGTGATGCAGAATCCTATTTAGGAGAAAAAGTTTCACAAGCTGTTATTACCGTACCCGCTTATTTCAATGACAGCCAAAGACAAGCAACCAAAGATGCTGGAAAAATTGCGGGATTGGATGTATTAAGAATCATAAATGAACCCACGGCTTCAGCGCTTGCGTATGGGTTGGATAAGAAGAACAATGAAAAAATCTTGATTTTTGATTTAGGTGGGGGCACATTTGACGTATCGATTCTTGAAGTTGGTGATGGTGTCTTTGAAGTAAAATCCACAACAGGTGACACTCACTTAGGTGGGGATGATTGGGATGAAAAAATTGTCAATTGGGCTGTCGAAGAATTTAAAAAGAATAATCAAATCGATTTAAAAGAAGACCGACAAGCATTGCAACGTTTACGGGAAGCAGCAGAAAAAGCCAAAATTGAATTATCAACCATGTTGGAGACAGAAATCAATTTACCCTACATCACGGCTGATATCAATGGTCCTAAACACTTAATCCTCAAAATTACCCGTTCAAAATTTGAACAGCTAAGTTCCGCTCTTTTGGATCGCATTAAGAAACCATTTGAGAGTGCGCTATTGGATGCAAAATTGAATTTGTCCGATTTGGATGAAGTTGTTCTGGTTGGTGGCTCGACAAGAATGCCGATGATAGTGGACATAGTCCGGAAATTGACAGGCAAAGAACCGAACAAAACAGTAAATCCCGATGAAGTTGTAGCGATAGGGGCTGCAATTCAAGGCGGAGTGCTTTCAGGACAGGTACAGGATGTTTTATTGTTGGATGTAACACCTTTATCTCTTGGTTTGGAAACTTTGGGAAACGTGATGACGAAATTGATTGATAGGAATACGACGATACCTGTCAAAAAATCCCAGGTATTTTCAACCGCAGTGGATAATCAGCCGGCGGTTGACATACATGTTTTGCAAGGAGAGCGTCAAATGGTGGAAGACAACATTAGCCTTGGAAGATTTCGTTTAGATGGGATTCCGAGTTCATCCAGAGGTGTTCCTCAAATTGAGGTAACTTTTGATATCGACGCGAATGGTATTTTAAACGTTTCAGCAAAAGATAAAACATCCGGAAAAGAACAAAGTGTGACGATAACCGCATCAACGAACATAAATAAAGCTGAGATTGAAAGATTGATTCAGGAAGCTAAACAACATGAATCAGAAGACAATCAAAAACGCGAGGTCACAGAAGCCAGAAATATGGCGGATTCGATAATTTATCAGGCAGAAAAGTTGGTAAAAGGATCTGACCAGATTTTGACAGAAAAAGATAATTCTCGTTTGACAAAATTAGTTGTTGAATTCCAAGATACTCTAAAGGCAAATGATCTTTCAAAGATTCGTCAAGGTATCTATGAACTGGAAAATGCTATAAACGATATAAAACAAACCCAGACGAATGAAAATGATACTCACATAGAAAATGGGTCTACTGATCGTCCTGGAGATGAGGTTGTGGAAGGAGAATTCCACGAGGCTTAAAAAAGAGTTGGTAAATAGATCTCAACCCATTGAGCAAAATCAAAAAAAAGCACCTCCTGACTTATTTTCTCACAGGGGGCGCTTTCTTTTAGTGTCTATTTTTTTGGGGTCAGTTCACTCACAGGGGGTGCTTTTTTATTATCTTTTATTTGAGCGTCAGTTCAAAAAATTGTCAGCCCTTTTTAGTTTGGGGTTAAGGATTTTCATCCACTAATGTACCAACAGTTTCTCCTAAAAGTGCACGTTTCAAGGCTGTTGGATCGAACAAATCCAAAACAATGATTGGAAGCTTATTTTCCATACATAGTGAAATTGCTGTGCTATCCATGACTTCCAATCGACGGTTGAGTGTTTCAATATATGAAAGGTGATCAAACTTTATCGCATTTGGATTGGTTTTCGGATCACAATCATATACACCATCAACTTTAGTCGCCTTGATTACTACATTTGCGCCAATTTCCATCGCACGCAATGCTGCTGCCGTGTCAGTTGAAAAATACGGGTTACCAGTTCCACCGCCAAAAATGACGACTCGCCCTTTTTCCATATGACGGATCGCTCTTCTTCGGATGTATGGTTCCGCTACAGAACGCATTTCAATGGCAGATTGAACCCGAGTCACGACGTTGATGGATTCAAGTGCGTCCATCAAGGCTAACGCATTCATTACAGTTGCAACCATTCCCATATAATCTGCTGTTGCGCGGTCCATTCCCAAATCGAGCCCTTGCTTTCCTCGCCACAAGTTCCCGCCGCCAATAACGATTGCGACATCGACACCCATTTCGCGTACATCTTTTACTCTTTGGGCAATTGCCAATGCTCGTTCGGGATCTATACCGGCACCTTTTGTATTTCCCAGAGCTTCCCCTGAAAGTTTTAGAAGAATTCTTTGATATTTTACGGTTTCCATATTTGCTCCCCAAAAAAAAAGCCAACCACCTGGTTGGCTTTTTATACGATTATTCTTCTTCAGCGGTTGTTTCACCAAGTGCCCATCGAGCAAATCGACGAACAACAACGTTTTCACCTAATGCAACTACTTTTTGATTGATTAATTGCTGGACAGTAATTTCTTCATTGCGAATATATGGTTGTCTCAAGAGTACAACTTCGTTTTTGAATTTTTCGATTGTGCCATCAACTATTTTTGGAATAATAGCTTCTGGTTTTCCGTCTTCTTTTGCTTTCGCACGAGCAATCTGTACTTCTTTATCCAAAACGGATTGAGGAATATCCTCTTCCTTGATATATTCTGGTGATGTAGCTGCAATTTGGAGCGCCAATTCATGCGCTAATTCACGAAAAGAAGCAGAACGCCCAACAAAGTCAGTTTCTACGTTTACTTCGACCATCACGCCGACGCGACCATTACCATGAGTATAAAGTTCTACAACACCCTCAGATGCGTTGCGGGATGAACGTTTGGCAGCTTTTGCCAACCCTTTTTCTCTTAAGAAATCCAGTGCTTTATTGAAATCACCATTTGCATCCTGAAGCGCCGTTCGGCAGTCCAAAATTCCTGCTCCTGTTGCTTCTCTTAGTTTCTTAATATCTTCAGTCGTAATTGCCATTTTTAATATTTCCTTCTATTAATATCGTTCGTGAGTTCGATTAGAAATTATTCTTCAATTTCGGTAGATTCTTTTAAGTCCAGATCCTCTGCTTCTACTACATCTTCTTTATCCACATCTAATTTTGCAAGAGTAGAGGCTCCTAAGAGGGTAACATCGTCCAGTTCTGCGTCCTCATCCATTCTTCTGCGGGTAGTGGTCTTTTCTTCACCAGCTTCCGCCATGAGATCTTCATCTGAAAGATCGTCTTTACGTAATGATTTTCCTTCAATCGCGGCGTCCGCAATTTTTGAAACCATGAGTTTGATTGCGCGAATTGCATCATCGTTGGAGGGAATGACATAATCAATGTTGCTGGGATCGCAATTTGTATCAACCATTGCAATAATCGGAATATTTTTCAAGTTCGCTTCATGAACAGCAGTTTCTTCCCGGCTGACATCAATAATGAAGATCAATTCCGGCAATTTCTTCATGTTGCGAATACCACTCAAGCGAATGAGAAGGCGATTAATCTCGCGCTCTATCATGAGTGCTTCTTTTTTTGTATAGGATTTAATTTCTCCGGTTTCATACAATTTTTCGAGTCGAACCAGCTCGCCAATTCGTTGGCTGATTGTCGACCAATTTGTCAAAGTGCCACCGAGCCATCTTTCGGTCACATAAGGCATTCCGCAACGAATTGCTTCTTCTTTAATTGTCTCTTGCGCCTGGCGTTTTGTGCCAACAAATAACACCGATCCGCCTGCAGAGACTGTATCTCTTACCAGATTGTATGCATTCGAAATCGATTTGACCGTTTGTTGAAGGTCGAGTATGTGGATTCCATTGCGCTCGGTAAAAATGAACGGGCGCATTGCGGGGTTCCATTTATTGGTGCGATGACCAAAATGAACTCCACTTTCCAAGAGTGCTTTCATGGAAATTACTGATGCCATTTTATTGTATTTCTCCTTTTAATTTTCGTTAATCCTCCGCCATCGTCAACCCGATTGTCCTGAACATTTTTCAATGCACGCAGGTTCGGTCAGAAAGCGTGTGTGTTGTTGCTATCAAATTGATAGCGCGGCAAGTATAACATAAAGTCAAGATATTTTCCATTTTAATTTTTTCTTGTGACAGCAAAAAATAGGGATTTGAGATTTTTCATTTCTTTGATTTCAATTAATTTACTCCAACTTCCTGTAAACTTACTTTAGTAATTAGATTTTTAGTTCACTTTCGGTGAAATAATAAAATGATAGAAATGAATAAACCAGGATTAGATTCGTTGTTGTTGATGCCAAAAATTGATTTGCATCGTCATTTGGAAGGATCTATTCGCATTAATACATTATATCAATTGGCAAAAGAGATTGGTCTTGATATCACTTCAAAATCAGATTTGTCCTCCAAAGTTCAAATTCACCCATCACAACCATATAACTTAGAAAATTTTTTATCCAAATTTGCTTTTTTACGCAAATTCTATCAATCGAAAGAGATCATTCAGAGGATATCTCAAGAATGCATTCAAGATGCAATTCAGGATAATTTGAAGTATTTGGAGTTGCGTTTCTCTCCTTCTGCTCTGACCAGTAGCAACCACTTCAAATTTGAAGATGTGATAAGTTGGATAATTGAAGTGATCTCCGAGGAAGTATCAAATTCTGACCTAATTGTCCGCACAATTGTGAGCATAAACCGTCATGAGCCGGTTGGGAAAGCTGAATTGATATTCCGAGAAGCTTCACAATTTAAATCACAAGGGTTGATGGGATTTGACCTTTCGGGTGATGAAGCAAATTTCCAGGCTGATCCATTTGTAAATCTCTTTCAAAAAGCGAAAAAAGAGAATTTTTATATTACAATCCACGCCGGAGAGTGGGGTCCCGCATCCAATGTACTTCAAGCCATTGAACAATTTGGAGCAGATCGAATTGGGCACGGGATTCGTGTGATGGAGGATATGCATGTTCTTGAAATTGCCCGGAAATTAGAAATACCATTTGAAGTTTGCATTACTTCAAATATTCAATCTGGAATTGCGGATATTGTCTCTAAGCATCCAATAAAGAAGATGATTTCTTCTGAACTAAAAGTTACTGTAAATACAGACGATCCTGCCATATCCAATATTCGATTGACTGATGAATTCGCTTATTTGAACAATAAATTGGGAATCTCAATCCCACAAATCTTTTTGATTTCTAAAAATGCCATTGAAGCAAGTTTCTTAAGTAGTTTAGAGAAACAAAGACTTTATGAACATTATTCGTCTGCTTTTTCATTGTGGCAAAAGAAAATGTATTCTTCTGATCGCTAGTACGTTTGTAATATATTTTTAAGAAATAAAACTAATTACTCGTTCTTCTTTGCGCTTGCAAAACGATTTGCCAATACTATATACTATATTTATGGTAATACCTAAAGTCTTATCATTTGAGTGACGGGAAAGGAGACCGGGAAAAATGCACTTAAGGCATACCGTAAGGGATTGGATGATGGATCTGGTAGTATTTGTAGAACCGGATCAAACGGTTATTGAAGCGATCAGTTTGATGAGAAGAAGGTACATTAATAGTGTAATTGTAAACAAAGTAGGTCCTGACTCAAGTTATGGTATCTTAACAACCAGGGATATCAGTGACAAAATTGTTGCAGTCAATCGAAATCCCAAGGATCTTTTAGTAAAGGAGGTCATGTCATCTCCCGTGATTACGGTAGATCAATTGACTTCTGTGATGGATTGCGCAAATATTATGAAAACAAAACGTATTCATCATATTCCAGTTGTTAATGAAAACGGGAATATCGTTGGAATGATCTCTGCAGGTGATTTTCTTTTGATTGCTGAGGCAATGGGAAATAATTTCGAAGAACGATCTCTCTCATAAAATTCCTGATTTTTGAATGAAATCGGTGCATGCGTTATAATAACGAAATCATGCACCGATTTTTTATTAAATCATTTTCCTTTTTCATTTTCCTTTTACTTTTAGTTCCATTTTCACGTCCGGTATATGGACAATCTGGTAGTGCCTATGACTTAATAAGCACAGTCAATTCATTGCGAACTGACAATGGTCTTCAACCATATCAAATTGATTCCGGACTGATGGGATCTGCGCAAGAATTTGCAGAATATATGGCGTCTACTGGAAATATCACACACACAAGAGCAGATGGTTCAACACCGAGTACGCTTGGGTTCATCGAAAATATTGCTGGGGGATTTAACCTGACACCTACTGTGGTTATCTATTCGATGTGGACTGATACCGACCATTGGAACACTATGGTGGGGATTACATATGGCGTTGTTGGAGCAGGTGTTGCAGAGAAAGATGGTTATATCTATTATGTCTTGCAGGTAAAAAGAATTGCGACAGGCTTAGCAGGCCAGCCAACACCGGATTTCAATTCCACTGTGGATCCAAATGTTGTGAATGCCGTAACCACAAACACACCACAAGTGGATGGTGCAATCATTCATGAGGTTTTGGATGGTCAATCTCTTTGGAGTATTGCGACGACTTATAATATAACAATTGCTGAGATTATTGCGTGGAATAATTTGCAACCGACTCCTGTTATATTTCCTGGAGAACGTTTGTTAGTAAAATTAGCTCCAACTGCAACGATTTCTCCCACAGTAACATTGACGTCAATTCCTCCAACCAGGACGGTAACGCCAACTGTAACCCCGAAAACTCCCACTGTAACACCAACCATTACTCCTACTTCCACCCCTACTCCAAAACCCCTGTTTTCGATAGAAATGATTGATCCGGCTAATCGAAGATGGATTGGAATTACAATGACTGCTATTTGTGGGATTGGTTTTCTGGCAGTAATCGTATTTGGTTTCTTTAAAAAAGAAAAAAGATAAGTTCTATTTGGAACATATCTTTTTTCGAAGTTTTCCAACAGCATTAAATTAGATGATCGATTTTAAATGCTAAAATCACTTCCTGTCCATATTCCGTCAACTGGGATGTGAATCAAATCCTCATTCTTCTTATCACCAGCTACAAATCTTGGATGGTTTGTAAGTGGGAATGATTGGCTTTGTTCGATTCTATCCATTCGTTCCATCAAACTTGCAATAGTTTTTCCGATTGTATCGGGGAGAAGATCATGATGCAGGTCGGGTAAATTATTTATTTGTGGAACCGAGCGTTTTACGGTCTGACCTGGAACACCTACCACAACGGAATTAGGTGGAACTGCTGACACAACTACAGCGTTTGCACCGACCCGGCTTCCTTTCCCGATCAGGATTGCGCCTAAGATTTTTGCACCAGCACCGACGACCACATTGTCTTCGATTGTGGGGTGCCTTTTCCCTTTCTCGGTACTCACACCTCCCAGAGTAACTCCATGATAGAGGGTCACATTTTTTCCAATTTCGGAAGTCTCACCAATCACTACACCCATTCCATGGTCTATGAAGAAACCTGAACCAATTTTTGCGCCTGGATGAATTTCAATACCAGTTATGAATCGGCTGAGCTGTGATAACCCCCGAGCGAAAAGGAATAATTTCCTTTTCCAAAACCAATGTGCGACGCGGTGACTCCATATCGCATGCAGACCTGGATATAACAGAATAATTTCAAGATATCCCCGTGCTGCTGGATCCCTATCCAAAACAGATTGGACATCGTTGCGCAAGACATTGAACCAATTCTTCATAAAAATCCTCAAATTTCTATCATTAATCCACAAGATCAGCAAAGAGTGGCGTACTTAAATATCTTTCTCCAAACGACGGAATAATTACAAGGATTCTCTTTCCAGCTGCTTCTGGTCTTTTAGCAATTTCCAATGCTGCAAAAGTAGCCGCTCCAGAGGAAATTCCTACTAAAAGCCCTTCTTTGGACGCCATCAGTCGAGCGGTCTTGAAGGCATCTTCTCCGCTTACCTGTATTATTTCATCATAGATGTGTGTATTTAAAACCTTGGGAATAAATCCCGCACCAATACCCATGATAGGGTGCTTGCCTTTTACTCCACCGGATAAAACAGGTGATTCTGCAGGTTCAACAGCAACAATTTTTACGCCAGGGATTTCTTCCCGTAGTACTTCACCAACTCCTGTAATGGTTCCACCGGTTCCCACACCGGAAACGAAATAGTCTACATGGCTATCCGTGTCCCGTAATATTTCCTGTGCAGTTGTTTTTCGATGGATCTCAGGATTGGCAGGATTTTCAAATTGTTGGGGAATAAAGACATTTGAGTCTTCCCGTGCTAATTCGTTTGCTTTTCGAATTGCGCCTTCCATTCCTTCTGCACCAGGAGTGAGAATTAAATCTGCTCCAAACGCTTTGATAAGAAGTTTTCTTTCTCTGGACATAGTTTCAGGCATAACGATTTTACATTTATATCCCCTGGCGGCAGCAACAAAGGCTAAAGCAATACCGGTATTCCCACTGGTAGGTTCTACGATGACACTGTCTTTTCGGAGTAATCCAGCATTTTCAGCTGCGTCGATCATAGCAACCCCAATGCGATCTTTGACAGAGTGCGCAGGATTGTAGTATTCCAGCTTTACAACTATTTCTCCTTGTAATCCTTCCGTCAATTTATTCAATCGGACAAGAGGTGTATTTCCAATTAATTCAGTAACATTATTTGCGATTTTCATTAATTTCTCCAATTTAAAATAATCAACCATCAAAAAAACAAAACAGCGGTTCGACCGCGCCTGCACAGAACTTGTTTTTAATCGTGCGGGGCTGCTTTCCGCTGCCTGAATTTGATGGTTGATATATATATTTGATTTCAGGCGTTGGTTAGCTTAAACCCCGCCCAAGACACAAGCAATTTAGATTCATAAATTCTCCGTAACAAGATATTATTTGCCTAATTATATGGACAGATTATTTTATGTCAAGTGTGAGTAATCATGTTCAAAAGTCCTCGAATTAACGCTCGATTTAAATTATTGATTTGTGATCTATCCTTTTGACCGGGTAAGTCCTATCTTTTGGGAGTTTGTTAAATAGATCACATAATCCATAATTAATGAAATGCAACTATTTTGCTAAGTTTTCGTAAATCCATATTAATTGAAGCCCATTTAAGTTTAAAAAAATATATCAATTAATAAAAGAATTTTTGTAATAAAACTAAGTGCATCAATTTTTTAGTTCAGTGAGGAAAAAATGAATTCAAAAAACTGGAGAGTAATTATCGGTGGGTTGTTAGTTCTTGTTGGTGTAATGTCATTCTTGAACATTATCATTAATTTTCCATTTTGGGGAATCTTATGGGGATTTGTGTTTGCATCAGCAGGAGCAGGTTTTCTTGTTTATTCCTTCCAAAATAAAATAGCCTGGTGGGCAATTATCCCAGGCATCATCTTGCTAAGCCTGAGTTTATTAATTTTTTCTGACACAATTTTTCCATATTGGGCTGATAAAGCAGGTGGGATTATCTTTTTGGGCGGTGTAAGTTTAGCTTTTTGGTTAGTCTATTTCCGTAATAAGAATTTATGGTGGGCTATTATTCCAGGTGGAGTCTTTAGTTCATTAGCGCTTGTTGCGTTTGTAGAAGAATTTACCCGACTGGATGGTGGTTTCGTCTTTCTTTTTGGACTTGCGCTTACTTTTGCTCTACTTACGATTTTGCCGGGTTTACCAGGCAATCGTTCGTGGCCCTGGATTCCAGCTGGTATTCTCTTTCTGATAAGTACATTTACCCTTTTTTCTAATTTAAATATGATGAATTATGTTTTATCGATTATGTTAATTGCAGTCGGAGCAGTATTGATTATCCGAACTTTCTTAAAAAAGTGATTTCGGGAAGGCAAGGTTAAAAATGTCTGAGAATAATTTTCAAAATGTAAGAAGAGATGAGCGTAGGGTTAATATATTTTTTCCTCTTTTGCTCATCATCATTGGTGTATTTTTCTTAATGTCCAATCTCAACATGATCCCAGGAGATGCAGGATCCCTTTTTATCAGGTTTTGGCCGCTTCTTTTCGTAATTGGAGGGTTGGAAGACCTTTTTAACGGCAGGTGGGTTGGTGCAGTAATTAATGTTGGGATTGGTGTCATTTTGGTTTTAGCAAATTTAGGATATTTCCCTTGGACTGCCTGGCAAATGATATGGAAAATTTGGCCTATTTTCATCATTGCAATCGGGCTGGATATCGTCTTCAAAGGAAGATCCATGTTTGGTTCATTGATAGGGGTCAGTATTTCCGTCCTGATCATTGCGGGAATTATTTGGATTTCATTGAACAGTTCTATCGTTGGGAAAGGTACCGTTTCTCCAGTTGATTTCGAATTGGGTGGATTGGATAAGGTAAAAATTGAGATTTCTCCTGCGATTGGTAGCTTAGATATTGATGGAAATGCACAAGCAGCTCAGCTTTTGGTTGGAAACATATCACTTGCAAAAGAAGAGAACTTATCTGATGAGTTTTCTATTAATGGGAAAGCAGGTACGTTACAACTTAAGAGTGAAGGCACAGTTTTCTTCCCCTCAAGAACAACAACAGGTGGTTTTCCCTGGTTATTAAGTTTGAATGACGATGTTTCAATGGATATGACTATACACCAGGGAGTTGGGCAGCAAAATCTGGACCTTTCAAAACTCAATATTTCCGGTTTTGAAATAAAACTAGGTGTAGGTCAAGCAATCATTAATTTACCAGAAGAGGATGTGTTTGAAGGAGAAATTACTTGTGGAATTGGCGAGCTTGTGGTCAATATTCCCAGGGATATGCCAATAAAAATTAAAATAGACTCTGGAATAACGTCAACTGAATATCCAGATGGATATATCGAAGAAGGAGATTGGTTATATTCTCCGAACGCAAAAACCAGTAATGATTTACGGGTTCTAAGCCTAAATAATCCGATCGGGTCACTAAAAATATCCATTAAATAATCCAGTATTTTATTGTTATCAAAAATTCGATTTTTGCAAATTTGCATTAGTCGAATTTTTGATAACATTGGAACTAATTTTGATTGTTCATCGTCCTATGTGCAAATAATTCATACTTTTTGGAGGTAAAATGAAAAAAATAAATATTGTCTTAATATTCGTCATGCTCGTTGGAATTTTGAGCGCATGTTCAGCAGGAAGTTCAAAGGGAGATATGACAAGAACAATTAGTGTTTCAGGAACTGGCGAAGTTTATTTAGTCCCAGATATCGCATACGTCTATGTCGGTACCCGAAGTCAGGCTGCGGATGTTGGAACTGCCTTAAGTGACAATAATAAACAAGCACAATCCATTTCAACAGTGCTTTCAGGGCTAGGTCTGGATCCTAAAGACATACAAACAATAGCATTTAATGTTTATCCAATGCAGAATTATGACCAGAATGGGCAACCTTTAGAAATGCAGTATGTTGTAGAAAACACGGTATATGTCAAAGTTCGGGATTTGGCTAAGTTGGGCGAAATGCTGGATGCTGTGGTAAAAGGCGGCGCAAATCAAATCAATGGAATTTCATTCGACGTACAGGATCGAAAAACCGCTGAAACCGAAGCTCGTCGTTTGGCAATTGAAAATGCCAAAGAAAGAGCAACTGAAATTGCAAATGCTGCAGGTGTGGAATTAGGTGAATTAATGAACATTAACGTCAATTCATCTGGTACTGTAACCCCGATGTATGATGCCAAGGGTGGTGGATATTCCGCCAACATGTCTTCAACACCAATTGCTTCAGGACAACTATTGATTACTGCAGATGCATTTCTTAGTTACGGAATAAAGTAAAAGAGAATCCTTTTCCTAATACCGGCGCGAGAAAACGCGCCGGTTTCTTTTTAAATAAAAAACCAAACGATTGTGTAGTAACCCAAACATGCTGCCCATAACCATGAATCGATTCGATCCATAAACCCGCCATGCCCAGGCAATAAATTGCTTGAATCTTTCAAATCAAACTGACGTTTTAACATACTTTCCCCTAAATCCCCCAATGGTGTCAGGAAACTTACTATTGCTCCTAATATCAATCCATGAAAAATAGTAATTTGAGGAGCATTTTGATGGCAAAGCGCACCTAATAGTGCTCCACCGATTAATCCGAAAATTACTCCTCCAAGATATCCTTCCCAAGTTTTTTTGGGGCTTAATCTGGGCGCAATTTTATTTTTTCCCCAACGGGTGCCAATTAGAAATGCACCTCCATCTGAAATTCCAACCGTAGGAATTGTGAGTAATAACCACCATAGTCCATCTGGCAAAAATCGAATTGAGATTAAATAACTTCCCAGCCAGCCAATATATAAAATGCCGCCCAAGGTAATACCAAAATCCAGTGACGTATTGGGTTGGCCTAATTCATAACTTATTGTATGAAATGCCATAGCAGTCAGGACCGCACCAGTGATAATAATATCCCCGCCTTCAAATCCTTTTTGAAACCGCATGATTGCGAGTAAAACAACTGCAGCGAAAATTACAGCTGCATTTGGGGAATAACCACCTTTTCGATACATATTCCAATATTCCCATGAAGCAACTGCCAAAATGATGGAAATAAAAAATACAAAAGGCCATCCCCCAATAAAAATAAATGTTACGCCGACAATCGTGATTATCAGGGCAGTAATAATTCTTTTAACCAGCATTGTTTTCATCTTCTTCAGCACATTCAGATAAGCGGCCATATCGGCGGTCTCTTTGGTTGAAGACGATCAACGCTTTGAATAATTCTTCCCGGTCAAAATCAGGCCATAATGTCTGAGTGAAATACCATTCAGAATACGATCCCTGCCAAATTAGAAAATTACTAATTCGCATTTCTCCAGAAGTGCGAATGATCAAATCCGGGTCTGGAATTCCTGCGGTAAATAGATATTTGCTGACCAGAGCATCATTTACTTGATCCGGTTTAATGCCATCCTTAATCATATTTTGAATTGCGTGGACAATTTCGTCCCGTCCACCGTAATTCCAGGCGATACATAAAGTTAAGCGATTATTGTCTTTAGTGACTTCGATCGATCTTTCAACCTTTTTTCGTAAAGTTGATGATAACTGTTCCAATCTTCCAATGTGCTTTAATTGCACACCTTCTTTATCAAGTTCATCCAACTCTTTATCGATGACTTCTTCCAGAATGTGCATCAATCCTTCTACTTCATCCACTGGTCTTGCCCAATTCTCGGTCGAAAATGCATAAATTGTCAGGTACTTGACATTAAATTCGACACAAGCACGAATGACACGCCTTAAATTCTCGGTACCAGCTCGATGACCGGCCAGACGTGGAAGGCCACGTTTTGTTGCCCACCTGCCATTACCATCCATGATAATCGCAATATGTTGAGGGACAATTTCCAATTTAATTTCAGAAGGAGTTGAATTTGATGCCATAAGGTGAGCTAAACTTCCATTATTTCTGCGTTTTTACGTTCTCCAACATTTTCTATTTCATCAATAAAAAATTCAATTACTTTTTGTAACTCCTCTTCAGCGCGTTTTAGGTCATCTTCTGATATAAGTTTTTCTTTTTCATACTCTTTTAAGTCTTTGATGACATCCCTGCGTACATTTCTACAAGCAACCCGGGCTTCTTCCAGACGTGTGTTTGTAACTTTAACCAGTTCTCTTCGTCTTTCTTCATTGAGTGGGGGAAGATTTAATCGAATGACTTTACCATCATTATTTGGCATAATCCCCAGGTCTGATGCAATGATTGCTCGTTCGATTACCTTAATGGAAGTTGCATCGAATGGCCGGATTAATATTTGTCTGGGTTCTGGGATGCTAATCGTCGCTAATTGATTTAATTGTACTGGTGAACCATAATATTCAACTTCAATTCTTTCAACCAGGGCAGGGTTTGCCCGACCTGTTCGAATTCCAGCTAAATCTTCTTCCAGAGTATGAACCGCACCTTTCATGCGTGATTCAGCATCTTTGATGGTTTCTTTAATCACGTCAACCTCCTTTTGCGACCAGGGTAATTAATTTGTAATCATATCTGCAAATAATTTTAACTTATTTTGTAAGTTGGATGGGATTTGAATAGGGCTTTATTCTTAGATTTTGATTAAGCATACCTTATTTTAATATAAATTGCTAATTTATTGCCTCTTGACGAAATAAGAATAAATGTTCTATAATAGAACAAATATTCTGGAGGTTTAAAAATGGCTGCTCTTCAACTTTCACAATTTCAATCTAGACAATTACTACCAAAAATAATCAACAATACCGAAAATAATGGGCCATATGTTAATGAGTTCTCTTTTGACCAAGTCATTCAAAGAGTTGAACAAATGCCTGCTCATTCGATTTTTTTGGGATTGGCAGGTGATGAATTGCCAGTTTATTTTGATTGGAAAGATTCAAAGATTGGTTCTTTATTATTGATTAATGATCATATCCCATCAATTCAAAAACTCATGTTGACAATGATTAAATCGATATGCCTTGTAAATTCCAATGAAGATATCCAATACATCATGATTTCGAATCATCCGGACCTTTGGATGAATTTGATAGCAGAAGGAGATCCAAATTATGATTTTTGTGGTGGAGTTGTAGGAAGTGACGAAATAGAAGCAGAAGATTGGATTATTTATCTGGCCCAAAAAGTGGAGCATCGATTAAATGGAAGACAATGGGGAGCGTCGATTATCTTGTTTCTTGATGATTATTCCATTATCGATCAATTGGATATCCAGACCCGGATGAATTTTGAATGGCTGGTTAAATATGGTTCCAGAGTAAATATTTGGACGATATCAGGTCTTGATATCAGTAAATGCAATCGAACAAACCAAGTGCTTGGTCAATTTTCAACAAAAATATTTGGGAAAATCGAATCAAACCTTCACCCGAAACTCTCTGGACATATTCCCAGCCCAATTTTAGATACACTTTTCCCAAATCGTCATTACGTCACAAAAATAGGTTCTGAATGGATCAGATTTTGGGCACCAAAATTGCAATGTTAATGACAACGGAGGAATGAATGAAAACTGGAATGCTTTGGTTTGATAATGACCCACAAAGAAATCTCATTGAAAAAATTCATCAAGCGGCAGATTATTACCAACAAAAATATGGAAGCCAGCCTACTTTATGTTTTGTTCATCCTAAACTTAAAGACATTGTCTTTGAAATCGGCATTAATATGGAAGTGAAATTTAACCTGGCGATATCACCTGATCATATCTGGATCGGAACTCGGACATATTAGTACTTATTGAAAGGTTTTCTCTTTAATCCTGAAATAACCGGTTCCATATCAAATAGAATCTCTTTATATCCATAACAATTAATGACGTCGGTTTGGTTGAAACGGGTTTTAGAAATCGAATCATTCCTGTAAATATGAACATGTCCATGCAAATGATAAACAGGTTTGAAAACATCCAGGAACCATCGAAATGCTTTTATTCCTTGATGGGGCAAATCATCTTGGTCGTGAATTTTCCAGGGGGGAGCATGGGAAACGAAGATATCCAGATATCTACCGTATCGGATTTTATTAAAGAGCAGACGTGGAAGTAATGAATAAACGTGATTCCACATTTCTGTTTGAGTGTATTGGTAGTCAGAAAGATTATATCGCAGGCTTCCTTCCACGCCTGCAATCAAAACACCTGTATCATCGACTATACAACGACGGTGAATGTTTGTAGCTCCCCATGGAAATTTCTTTTCTTCACCAGTGAGTGTTTCTGATCGGTAAACATGGTTTCCATTGACGTAATACATTGGTATATTCAAAGTGGAGACCATAAATTCAAGATAATAACTTGGCAGATCGCCACACCCGATCATTAAGTCAACATCTTCGAAGCGTTCTTGAATTTGAGGCTGATAAATGAAACCTAATTCAACATCACTCACCGCAAGGATTTTCATACTTCTCTAATTGTACCCGACCCTTCGAATGGTTAATCGAAAGATGATATTAATTTTAGATCCTTCTTTAAGGACTGGATGCGATTACAAAAGCAATAGCGATTTCTTTCCCATGACTAATGCTGATTGACCAATTTGTAAGATGGTACTCTTCTGCAATTTCAAGTGCTTTATTATGCAATATCAAAATTGGTTCACCCAGATTACCACGTAAAATTTCTACATCTTTCCAACGTATAATTCCAATACCAGTCCCCAATGCCTTCGAGACTGCTTCTTTAGCTGCAAACCTACCCGCAAGGCATATATATCGATTTTCACAAATTTCTTTTTCTGCGTCTGTATAGACTCGTTCTATGAATCTGGCGAAAATTTTTGGGTTTAGATTTTCAAATCGGCTAATTTCAACTAGATCAACTCCATTGCGGATCATAATCTTTCTTTCCTTTTACTTTTCAGTTCTTTTCTGAACTGCGCGGACCAGCGCTGATTATCGCCAATTTTTTTGGATTTATATATTTTTGTGCCGTATTCTGGATATCTTGTTTTGAGATTTTTTCAATATTTTCCGGGAATTTTTGTAAATAATCTAAGCCAAGCCCAAATCTTTCCATTCTTAATATTGCACTCGCAACACCATTATTGGATTCGACCGAAAGGGGTAGTGATCCAATATAACTAGATTTGGCATCTTCTAATTCCTCGTCATTAACTGGCTCATCAACAAATCGGATTAACTCATTGATAATAATCTCGGTTGCCTTTTTATAATTTATTGGATTTATGCCAGCAGTAATTTCCCAGGAACCACCTTGCATCCAGGAATTAAGACTTGTTGATGCGTAATATGCCAATCCGGATTTTTCTCTGACTTCATTACCAATTCTTCCCATCATACCAAATTGGCCTAAAATATTATTACCAATAGACGCTGCAAGGTAATCATCCGATAATCGGGCGGGGCCATGACAACCCATGATGAGATCCATTTGATATTTTCCCTCAACTGGGATAAATTCTTCTACTGTCTCACTTAAGGGAGAATAATAAGGAACTTCTGGTGGTGGTTGCCAATCCATATTTTCCCAACCTCCCAAGGCTTCGTAAACCAGATCGTTTGCTCTCTGAATTTCAATAGATCCTGCGAAAACGATAACCATGCCTTTGGGTCCGTAAGTGCGTTTGTGAAAGTTAATCAAATCTTTTTGTGAAATTCTTTGAACTGTTTCCACATAACCATCTTCCGGTCGGCCATAAGGATGATTTGGAAACAAGATTTCATCAAATCGTAAGGATGCGACTTCACCTGTATCTTGTTCTCTTTGTTGTAGGCCACTTATAATTTGGGTTTTTAATTTTCTAACCTGTGTAACAGGAAATACCGGATAAAGTAAAGATTCAGTAAGAGTTTTCATTAATAAAGGAAGATCTTCGCTTAGACACTTGCCGCCAAAACTTGTAGTTTGAACGCTTGCCCCAAATCCAAAACTAGCGCCGATTGATTCGAGATCATTATAAATTTGCTTAACGTTCCGAAAAACGGTGCCTCGCATTAAGGCGTAAGAAGTAAATGACGCCAACCCCAATTTATCTCCAGGGTCCTGAATTGACCCTCCATGCAAAAAACCACTGATCACGATAGAAGGACTATTGAAATCCGGTTTACACAAGACAATTATTCCATTCGGCAGGACAAATCTGCTGACATTGTTTTCGCCTGGGAGGTGTTTCCAATTGATCGTGTCAGAACTCATACTTGGACTTCCTGGTCTTTTTCCGGAATATATAATCCCACCACCCGATGGTCAGGATTTAAATACTTTTGGGCAACTCTTTGAATATCTTCAATTCGGATGGCTTTCAAGTGATCTATATAATTTATGAACCAATCATATTTCGCAAACATCTCCGAATACCCTAACCAAAAAGCCTGGTTTGTTATATTTTCTAATCCATATGAGAATAATGCAGTCGCTTGTTTAATTGCCTTTTCTACTTCTTTTCGTTTTACGCGGCTGGATATTAATCGATTGATTTCTATGTCAATCCTATCCAGGACAATCTCAGGCTTTTTTTCAGGATGAATAATGACCGTAATTTCATATAAATGTGGGTCAATTGTTGCCTGTAATCCTCCATAAACGCTTACTGCAAATTCTTTTTCTACCAGATTTTGATAAAGTCTGCTGGTTTTATTCGACGTTCCTCCACCTCCAAACATATTGAGACTGGCCGGCCCAGTCAAAATGCTGTCAAGAATGGTATATGCAAAAAAATCAGGATCTGAGGCAGCTGGAGACCTGTAAGCAATTTGCATGAAAGTAGTATCTCCGGGCCCGTGAATTTCAATCTCTTCCTTTCTTTGAATTGTGTGTTCAGGCAGAATATTTTCATTATGAATATAGTTAGATGGAATCGGATCGTACAATTTACGAATCTTTTCAAAGATGATATCTGTTTCAAAATCCCCTGCTAGCGCGATGAGTGCATTTGAAGGTTGATAGTGGTTGCGATAATGGGCGTACAAATCATCCCTTTTTATCCGTTTGAGATCTTCTTCTTCACCTATTACTTCATTCCGGTAGGGATGATATTCGAAAGCAGATCGTGTTACGTTAGTACTTAATCTGGATAAAGGATCGTTTTCTTTTCCTTCTTTTTCAGACAAAATCACAGTTCTTTCTGATTCAAATTCAATTTCGTCAAAAGTACTGTTTTGCATTCTTTCAGATTCAAAATCTAAAGCAATGTCTATTTTATTTGCCGGTAATGTCTCATAATAAGTTGTCCAATCAAGATGAGTAAATGCATTCCACAATCCTCCCTCCCTGGCGATTATTCGATCCATATAAACACCAGAGAATTTCTTTGTTCCTTTAAATTGCATATGTTCTACCCAATGGGACAACCCGGTGTAACCTTTTTTTTCGAGCCGACTTCCTACCCGATACCAATTCCAGCAACTTATAATAGGGGCTGAGTGAATCTCTTTTAAGAATATTGACAAACCATTATCAAGTTTTTCCATAAAAACAGATGAACTCATTTAACCTCTGCAATCGAAAAATACAACAAGAAACAGTGATTTTTTTTTGAATATAGCATAACCTAGCTAATAAATACATCAAAAAATTGTTCAGATATTTGGTAATATAATTAAATTGATAAACCTCATGACCTGATTACAAGGAAAGATAAACTATGAATGGTTCCAGTTTTAATGTGGCAATTATTGGTGCAGGTCCAGCAGGAATTTTCTCAGCCAGAGAATTGATAAATAATGGCGTTTCAGTTGTTCTTTTTAATCGAGATATTAAACCAGGTGGGTTAGCTGAATACGGAATTTATCCTGACAAAATAAAAATGAAAGAGGGTTTACGTAAACAATTTGCGTCTATTTTGGAACTTCCTGAGTTGGCATATTATGGAAACGTTTCGATTGGTTCAAATGGTGACTTTAAAATTGAAGATATCCGGAATATGGGCTTTGACGCAATTTTGGTCACTACGGGTGCTCAGGGGACAAAATGGCTAAATCTTAAAGGAGAAAAATTAACTGGAGTATTTCATGCGAAGGATATTGTATATTATTTCAATAAGTTACCTCCATTTAGTACCAGAGATCTAGCAATTGGGAGAAATGTCGTCATTATTGGTGTGGGGAATGTAATGATGGACGTGGCAAGATATTTGATTCACGATAGACATGTTAATACAGTTACCGCTTTTGCTCGTAGAGGGCCTGCGGAAGTCAAATTCACTCGAAAAGAATTTGAATATATCGGCTCCAACTTTGATTTGGATGCTTATAAATCTGAATTAGACCGAGTATCTTCTAATATGGTGGAAATTGGCCAGGATCCTTTACAGTCATTAAGTTTCATAATGGATGCATTACAAAACAATGCAGAGACAAAATCAAAAACAAAATTCCGTTTGAAGTTCCTGTCTTCTCCCCGTTGTATTTTGGGGGACGAAAATGACAAAGTAGTTGGAATTGAGATGGAAGAAAATTTGCTTGTTTTAGAAAGCGGAAAAACAATTGCGAAAGGGTTGGGCAATCGCAAAGTTGTCGAATGTGACATAGTAATTTTTGCGATTGGAGATAGCGTTGACCCGGGATTTGGATTACCGATTCAGAATAATGAATTTGTTAAGAATTCAAATCCAAGGTTTCCGGTAGATGATATTTCCTATGAATGTTTTGATCCAATCAAAAATGCTCCAATGGAGGATATATTTTTGGCTGGGTGGGCTAGAAATGCCAGCAATGGATTGGTTGGCATCGCCCGTAAAGATGGAATTAATGCTTCTCAGGCAATCTTAAGGTTTCTTTCTACCAAAGAGGGACATGCACGAAATTGCTGTTTAGAAGTTGACCAGGCCATAAGGACTACCGTTCCGAATTTTGTAACAAAAGAAGATGTCATCAATCTTGAAAATGAAGAAAAAAGAATCGCCTCAGCAATGGGATTGGAATATTTTAAATTTCTAACCAATGCTGAAATGCTTTATGCAATTAAGCAAAAGAAAATAATCCAGTCATAAAAATTTAGTTTTGCTCACTACCTATTTTGGGTCTTGAGGCTTAAATTTGTTTGGTGATGTTTTTTGATTCCTTTTCGTGTAAAAGGATTATGTTGATTAAGGCTGATTGATTCGATAAACTAAAGGTAATCATTTAAAAAGTTAAGCAATAGGGGATTAGAAGAAAAATCTTGGAGGAAAAAATGGAATTATCCAGTGAGTTGAAGAAAGAAATGTACTGGATGATGTTGTTGTCCCGGCGATTGGACGAAAGAGCCTGGGTTTTACATAGGCAGGGGAAAATTGCTTTTCATATTTCTGGTATTGGCCATGAGGCAGCACAAGTTGGTGCTGCTTTCGCTTTGAAAAAAGGTTTTGATTGGGTGACTCCATATTATCGTGATTTGGCTTTAATGCTTTGCCTTGGTCTTACACCGCGAGAGTTTGTTCTCAGTTTGATGGGTAAATCCGGTGATCCATCCTCAGGAGCGAGGCAAATGCCGAGTCATTTTAGCTTGAGACGCGTCAACGCTGTCAGTCACTCAGCACCTGTTGCGACTCAAACAGTTCATGCGGCGGGTATAGGTCTGGCGATAAAAATGAAAAAAGAAGATAAAGTGGTATTAACTACCATCGGAGAAGGTTCAACTTCGCAAGGGGAATGGTATGAAGGCGTCAATTGGGCAGCGGTTCATCAATTACCTGTAATATTCTTAGTTCAAAATAATCAATATGCCATATCCGTTCCACCGGAATTACAAATGGCGGTCAAGAGCTCTGCAGATAAAGCTTGTGGCTTAGGGTTACCGGGTATTACGGTGGATGGTACGGATGTATTTGAGGTTTTTGATATAGTTTCGTCTGCGGTTGAAAGAGCAAGGACAGGGGGTGGACCCACTTTGATCGAAGCGCGTATGTACCGTATAACCCCTCATTCATCCGATGATGATGATCGGACGTATCGATCTCGTGAGGAGGTTGAGGAAAATAAAAAGAAAGATCCTATTATACTGATCCGTCAAAAATTATTAGATACACTGGTTGTTTCAGAAAAAGAATTGCAAGAAATGGATTCAAACGCGAAAGAGATCGTCACAGAAGCAGTGAAGTTTGGCGAAGAAGCACCTTATCCGTCCTTCGAAGAAGCTTCCTATCCGGTTTTTGTGGAGGATGTGCGCAATGGTTGAGAAAACATTAGTAGATGCTATTCGAGATGCAATGGATGAGGAAATGCAAAGAGATGAAAATGTTTTCATCGTAGGTGAAGATGTGGGACAACGGGGTGGTGTTTTCCGAGCAACTGTTGGTTTATTTGATAAATACGGATCAAATCGTGTTATCGATTCCCCTTTAGCTGAACTTTCTATCGTTGGGGTGGGAATTGGAGCAGCTTTGTATGGTCTTAAACCTGTGTGCGAAATTCAATTTGCTGATTTTATCTTCCCGGCATTCAATCAAATTATCAGCGAAGCAACAAAGATGGTCTATCGATCTAATGGTGAATGGACAGTACCTATGGTTATTCGTGCACCATACGGTGGGGGTATTGGCGGAGGATTATATCACTCCCAAAGTATTGAGGCTTATTTTACACATGCTCCAGGATTAAAAGTCGTAGTACCATCCACTCCTTACGATGCCAAAGGGCTATTAAAAGCCGCGATTCGAGATCCCAATCCGGTTTTGTTCTTAGAACCAAAAAAGGGATATCGATTGATAAAAGGAGAAGTTCCAGAAGACGATTATTGTGTACCAATTGGCCCAGCAAATATTTCACAACAGGGTACGGATATTTCATTATTTGCCTATGGAATGATGCATTACTATGCTCTCCAATCGGCACAAAAATTAGCTTCAGAAGGTATTTCTGTAGAAGTGATCGATTTGAGAACATTAATACCAATTGATAAAGAAACTATTTTGAATTCAGTCAAAAAAACAGGAAAGGCATTGATTGTCCATGAAGATAATTTGACGGGTGGATATGGTGGAGAAATTGCAGCAATCATTGCTGAACATGCCTTCACTGATTTGGATGCCCCTGTTCGCCGTCTGGCTGGTCCGGATGTACCTGCAGTGCCATTCAGTCACCCTATGCAGGATTGGTATATGATCAACGAAGAGAAAATCACGAACGCAGCTAGAGATCTGGCGAATTATTAGAGATATTGGAGGAATACCCATGGCCACAAAAATAATCATGCCAAAACTTGGCGAGTCTGTAGTAGAAGGGACTGTCGTCAATTGGTTGAAAAAAGAGGGTGATTTAGTCGAAGAGTTTGAATCCTTGCTTGAAGTTGAATCCGCCAAAGTCAGCACTGAAATTCCAAGTCCGGCTAGTGGTGTATTGATCAAGATTCTTGTTGATGCGGGCATGACGGTTTCTGCAGACACGATTATTGGGTGGATCGGAAGTTCTGGGGAATTGGTCCCTGATCTTGAAGGTGAGACAAAGAAAGTCCGAATTGACGAATTAAATGATCGTAAGGTTCAAATTGGGAAAAATGAAATTGAATTCTTACCAGTTGATATGGAGGACACTCAAGCTCAACCGAACTACATAGTGGGCAGAGACCATGAAATAGGTTTTATTTCTCCAGTCGTGGCAAAAATGGCTCAAGAACATAATATCAAACTCGACCTGGTGAAAGGTACCGGGCAGGGTGGTCGAATAACAAAAAAAGACTTGAGTACTTATATCGAATCCAAACAAACGAAACTTGTGGAACCAGAACAGGCAGCCTGGGAAACCCCGGGAGAAGGTGATCTGTTTCGACCAGCTGAACTTCAATTTCCTGGAAGATACAATCAAGGAGACGTGATTAAAAAGGAAGAAACATTAAGTAAACAACAGCCTGATAATCAAAATTTTCGGATTATTCCTCATACGAAAATTCGAAAAACAATTGCTGAACACATGGTATTCAGCAAACATACTTCTCCACATGTTACGACTGTCATGGAAGTTGATATGCAAAATGTGGTGAATCACCGAGACAAAAATAAATTTGATCCTTCAGAACGAGGAATTCGACTTACTTTTACGGCATACTTTATTTCTGCGATAGCACATGCTTTACAAAAATTCCCGATAGTAAATTCTTCCTGGTCGGATGAAGGCATTGTAGTCAAGTCTTCGATTAATGTCGGAATGGCAACTTCTTTAGGTGAATCAGGTTTGATCGTACCTGTGATCAAGAATGCAGATTCTTACTCATTAACAGGATTAGCACAGATTGTGAATGATCTGGCGGACCGTGCCAGAAATCAAAAATTAAGGCCGGATGAGGTTATGGGTGGTACTTTCACCCTTACCAATCATGGAACTTCAGGATCATTATTTGCGACTCCTATAATCAATCAACCTCAATGTGCTATATTAGGCGTTGGCGCAATTCAAAAGCGTGTAAAGGTGATAAATGATGCTATTGCGATACGTCCGATGGTTTATCTTTCGCTAACTTTTGACCATAGAATTTTAGATGGCGCCTCTGCTGACGGTTTTTTGGCAAAGATTGTTGAAATCTTAGAAAATTGGCAATAAATGGATTTTGTGTGTGAATGATAAGAAAAAAGCATTAAGACATCCAACTGATTTGTTATAATTAGATGTCATTCCGAAATTAAGATGAGAGACCAAAAATTTAAGGTAATCCAGTAGGAGAAAAAATGAGTGAATACGATGTTGTCGTTTTAGGTGCTGGTCCGGGAGGTTATGTTGCAGCAATTCGCGCATCCCAATTGGGATTCAAAACAGCGATCGTTGATAAACAATGGTTGGGTGGTGTCTGTTTAAATGTAGGTTGCATACCTTCAAAAGCACTTTTGAAAAATGCTGATGTTGCATATATGCTCAGAAACAAGTCAAAAGAATTTGGATTTTCCTTTGAAAAATTGGAAATGGATTACAGCGTTGCTGTCAAACGAAGCCGGCAAGTCTCGAACCGCCTGACAAAAGGTGTCGGTTTTTTGATGAAGAAAAATAATATCGATGTGTTTATGGGTGAGGGGAAATTACTTTCGAAAAACAAAATATCGATTGCAGCAGCAGATGGAACCGTTCAAGAATTAATTTCCAGGAATATAATTCTTGCAACTGGAGCACATTCCATTCAAATACCAGGCATTGAAGTTGATGGAAAAAAAGTCGTTTCTTATACAGAAGCCATACTGCAAGAAACTTTACCTGAATCAGTTGTGATAATTGGTGCAGGTGCAATTGGCGTTGAATTTGCTACGATATGGAATGGATATGGCAGTAAAGTCACTATTGTCGAAATGTTACCTCGTCTCGTTCCTTTAGAAGATGAAGAAATTGGAACAGAACTTGGAAAAGCTTTCAAGAAATCCGGAATCGAAATTCTCACTGGTCATAAAGTCCAGAAAGTTGATTCTACAGATACAGGAGTGCGGGTGACAGTAAGTGGGGAAAATGGAGAAAGAATAATTGAGGCTCAACAAGTATTGATGGCAATCGGTTTCAAACCGAACACAAAAGGCATTGGATTAGAAGACATAGGGGTAAAAGTTGATGCTCGAGGGTTTGTTGAAATTGATGACAAAATGGCTACAAATGTTTCCGGGATATGGGCAATTGGAGATGTAACCGGAAAATTGTTATTAGCACACGTGGCTTCTGCACAGGCGGTAATTTGTGCGGAAAACATTGCCAATGTTGAGACGGCTACTCTCGATTATCGAATGATGCCAAGAGCAACCTATTGTCATCCACAAGTTGCTTCATTTGGGTTAACGGAAGCCCAGGCAAAAGAAGAGGGTTACGATGTTAAGGTAGGTCGCTTTCCGTTTCAGGCAAATGGGAAATCTTTGGGTATGGGGGAATCAGGTGGTTTCATTAAATTAATCACGGATGCCAAATATGGAGAGATTCTCGGCGCTCATTTAATTGGATTAGAAGTGTCTGAGCTTTTACCTGAATTGACTTTGGCACATAATATGGAATTGACGGTCGAAGAGATAAGTCGAAATGTTCATGCACACCCAACTTTAAGTGAAGTGATCATGGAAGCAGCTCATGACGCTGCAGGTCACTCAATTCAAATATAACTAATTACTAGTTCAAAAGCACCTTGTAAATATCCTGATTTACAAGGTGTTTTTTTTAATGTTTTGAGTGCTTGTGCTATAATTTTCCTTCGGAAAGGTATATAAAAGAAAATATATGTTTCAGAAAATTGCTAAAGCATTAGGGTATGATCCCAATAAAAAACAGATAGAAAAATATTCCGATATTGTCATTCAGATTAACGAGTTCGAACCTGAATTTGAAAAACTTTCGGATGTGGAATTAGCACAAAAGACAAATGAATTCAAACAGCGACTGGAAGATGGCGAAACGCTCGATGATTTGCTGGTCGAGGCTTACGCAACAGTTCGTGAAGTCAGCAAACGAAATCTGGGGCTGCGACATTACGATGTGCAAATGATTGGAGGCATTGCCCTTCATAAAGGCACAATTGCAGAAATGAGAACGGGTGAAGGGAAAACGCTTGTAGCAACCTTACCAGTTTATCTAAATGCTCTGACTGGTTTGGGTGTTCATTTGGTAACCGTGAACGATTATCTCGCAAGACGAGATGCTCGTTGGATGGCTCCAGTATATAATGCGCTTGGACTTTCGATTGGGGTCTTGCAAATGGCAAGTCGAACTGAGAATGGTAAAAAAGCTTTTCTGGTAGACCGATCAAAAACCAGCAGCTTTGAAGACCAGGACCAATTGGTCCTGGTTGATCGAGTTGAGGCATATAAAGCCGACATAGTTTATGGAACCAATAGTGAATTTGGTTTCGACTATTTGCGAGATAATCTGACTAATCGTTTGGATGAGCGCGTACAAAGAGGACACTATTTTTCGATCATTGATGAGGTTGACAACATTCTGATCGATGAAGCAAGAACCCCATTAATCATCTCTGGTCCTGCGTCGGATGATACAGAATGGTATGTGAAGATGGCTACCATTGTTCGCCAATTAAATCCTGAGGACTATGAAATCAGTGAAAAGGATCGATATGTTGCCTTAACAGAAATTGGTGAGGCGCATGTGGAGGAATTACTCCAATTACCGATTCGCGATCCTGAAAGGCCGGAAGATATTGCTCCAGAGCAAGCTCGAATTTTAGGTTATTTGGAGCAGGCATTAAAAGCACAATTCTTGTTTAAACGAAATAAGGATTATTTGGTTCAGAGCGGAAAAGTTGTTATCGTCGATGAGTTTACAGGTAGGTTAATGCCAGGTCGAAGATGGTCAGAAGGCCTTCATCAATCTGTTGAGGCAAAAGAAGGTGTAAAAGTTGAACCCGAAAATGTGACCTATGCGACGATAACCATTCAGAACTATTTCCGTATGTACGAAAAGCTTGCAGGAATGACCGGAACTGCATTGACAGAAGCAGAAGAATTTAACAAAATTTACAAATTGGAAGTCTTACCAATTCCTACCAATCTTGAATATCAAACCTTTGGCAAAGATTCAATAATGGTTCCGGTTGAAGATAAAGATAAATCTGGTTATCGATATACTTATTATGCCTATCGATCAGATCAAAATAAAAAGCCGATTTTTTATCAGCGAAAAGATTATCCAGACGTTGTTTTTCGCGCTGAAGAAGCGAAATTGCGAGCGTTGGTTAAAGAAATACTTCAATTACATCTTATCGGCCGTCCGCAATTGGTGGGAACGACTTCAGTGGAACATTCCGACCGTTTGTCAGAGCGATTGTCCTCAGAAATGATCCGAAGATTGTTACAGACTTTATTAATTCGTGAGACCTGGATGCGAAAAAACAATAAAGAGATGATTGAACAAAGGGTACCAGAATTAGCCTTTTTAAATGTACCTTTAGGAGATCTCAATGTTGCTGAAATGCGAAAATATGCAAGGACGATTGGATTAGAGTCAATAAGCCCTCAAGACCCGGAAAATCTTGCGCAGTTATTGGAAATATTAGATCTTGAACAGGATTTGGCACCTCGTCTTAACGATATCATCCAATCCGGAGTTCCGCACCGCGTATTGAATGCCCGAAAACATGACGAAGAAGCCATGATCATAAATAATGCCGGCTCTTTTGGAGCCGTTACAATTGCAACAAATATGGCTGGTCGTGGTGTGGACATTAAACTAGGTGGAGAAATAAGCGAAGAGTTATATGCGGATATTGCCAGGGTCTTAAAAAAGAATAATTTTGATCCGTATGCAATGAAAAATGAAGAAAAACGCCAGGCATTATTAAAATTACCTCCGGACCAATTTGGAATATATGAAGAATCTGTAAAATCTTTTTTGCAGGCTATGGATGAAAGTGAAAAAGTGCGCGAGTTAGGTGGTTTGCACGTTATAGGTTCAGAGCGGCATGAAGCCCGTCGAATTGATAACCAGCTACGTGGACGTTCTTCGCGACAGGGTGACCCAGGATCGTCGCGTTTTTACTTATCGCTTGAAGATGAATTAATGAGATTGTTTGGTGGTCAGCAAGTTGAAGGCTTAATGCGCCGTTTGAATGTTGAGGAAAACATTCCAATTGAATCTGGAATTGTTGGAAGACTGGTTGAGCAGTCTCAGGAGAGAGTAGAAGGATCGAATTTTGATGTTCGTAAGCATCTTCTGGAATATGACGATGTTCTAAATATGCAGAGGAAACGCATCTATGAACAAAGGGATCGCGTATTCACCAAAGATGATTTGACGGATGATGTACTGGAAATGCTTAAATCCGACATCGAAAATCGGGTTGATCCAGGGATGAAAGATGAGGAAGGTCCATGGAAATTATTAGCTTTTCTTTCTGATGTTCAACCTCCGATTGATTATGAGAATACATTTTTTCCATCCTTAACCCTCAAGTTATTAATGGATGAAGTCATTTGCAAAGATGGGAATGTCCCTCAGACCTATGCCCAAGTAAAAAATGTCCTGCTTCAAATTGCAGAGTCAAGCCTGGATGCTGAACTTTCACATCTAATTACCAGTGCCCAATCTACTTTGAACCGAATCGAAGAATCGATTGAAAATCAGAAACAAGATCGGCTGGATGCTTTTGATTCATTTCTCGAAGGATTAGAAGAACGGCAAGAATCTGATCTAATAAAACCTCAGAATATTGTCCAGGAACTTTCCAATCTGCTAAGGACACCTATCCGGCTTTCTCCTGCTCAAGTCAACGAGTTACTCGAAAGAGACGAAGAAGTTGAACAAAATATCCGACAGCAAATAGAAAACTTCCTTTCTTCGTTAAACATAATAAGGGTCGTTGGAGCATTATCGTTAAGGATTGAAAATTTCGAAATCAAATCAACTGAACTCCAAGGAAAAGAATGGAATGAAATTGTCGATTTAATATTAGATGCGATAGAAGATGCATTTTCTCAGAAAAAATCACAATTTCTGGGTGAAACTGGGCAATTCTCACAGGATATCGATTCCTGGATAAAGCAAGTGGATGGCAATCAGGTTTCAAAGGATAATATTTATCGGATGATGATTGCTCTCCTACAAGGTTTTCGTCTAGGATTTGATAAAAAGACTCATCGACAAGTGCGACAAAATTATATGCGTTTAAATTATGTGTATTACGCAGCACAAATCTTGAAACAGTTTGATAAAGACTATATTGAGAATTGGATTTTGGATCATATGCATGAGGC
>PHBS01000184.1 GCA_002841995.1 Chloroflexi bacterium HGW-Chloroflexi-8 | reverse complement strand
CCATCATTATCAATATCTGCGGCGCCGGAACCGGTGCTGTATCCTTCTATATTAACACCAAATATTCCGGAGGCTTCTTCAAAATATTTTCCGGGAACAGCTCTGCTGTTAGTAAAATAAGTCCATAAACCGAATTTGTTGAATTCCTCTTTAAATGAAGAACCTTTTGAAACCAAAACATCCATATAATCTGAAGCACGATTATTTATTAAAAGTGGTGTGATCATTTCGCTTTCAAATGGGATTGACACTGCTAGAATACGATCCACTATTTCAGGCATTATTTTTGCTAATTCAATAGCAAGCAAAGCGCCTAAACCATGTCCAACGACTGCAATTTTGAAAATCCCAAGCTTGTCTAGAAATTGAACGAGTAATTCGGTTTGTTCTTTGATCGAATACTTACCGTTCTTGGCCGAGTCACCAAATCCCCACATATCCATCGAATAGGCACGAAATTTGTTCGACACATATTGCATATTGGGTATCCAATATCGCCAGGATCCTAACCAGCTATGCAAAAACAGAACTGGCTTACCCCTACCCAATACCTCGTAATGAACGAGGTCGCTTTCTAACAAAATTGCACTCATGTCGTCTGATTTCTTGACAAAATAGTTTGTACTTTTTTATTTAATTCTTCAGGAGCAAATGGTTTCAATAAATAATCCAGGGCTCCATGATCAAAACCGGTTTTTATTTCTTCCTCCTGCCCCTTCGAAGTCAGAAACATGACGGGGATTCGTTCAGTCAATGGATTTGCCTTAATCTTTTTACAAACCTCATAACCTGTCATAATCGGCATTCGAATGTCCAAAATAATTAAATCCGGCATTTCAACAAGCGTATTATTCCAGGCATCTTCACCATTTGAATATGCAAGCACATCATGACCAACATATCTCAAAGTAAAAGCGATTAATTCCCGAATATCTTTTTCATCTTCAGCGATTATGATTCTTGCCATTGTTTATCCTTCGGAAAATACAGGAATAGTGAAAGAAAAAGTACTGCCTTCGCCATTGATTCCTGAACTAAAAAACCATATTTGGCCACCTTGCAATTCGACTAAGGATTTTGCGACTGATAGTCCTAACCCTGTACCCGGTGTTGCTAAAACCAATTCCTCTTCACCTCTAAAGAATCTTTCATAGATATGATTTTGAAAATCTTTTTTAATCCCAATCCCAAAATCCTGGACATCGATTTGGGTTTCATTTGGTGTTTGGCTAATTCGAATTAAAATATTGACTGGTGCAATCGAGTAATGGTAACTATTATTCAGTAAAGTCTGGAAAATTTTCACAAGACGAGATTCATCTCCTCGGACTGGCTTAATATTTTTTGGGATTCGAATATCGAACTTTATCTGTTTAGCTTCTGATTCGGCAAGGGTTTGGAATTCCTTGACAACTTGAGTAATGATTTTTTCAATATATACTGCATTATCATAAAAATCAGTTTGTCTGGATTCGATTTTTGAAATATCTAGTAAATCATCAACCAGTGTTGTCAGTCGGATTGCATTACTGTTAATAATATCGATGAATCTTTTTTGTTGTTCCGGGATATTTCCTGCTGCACCCATCAACAAGATATCTGCGTAACCTTTGATTGAAGTCAATGGCGTGCGCAATTCATGACTTACATTGGTTATGAATTCAGATTTCGTTCGATCGATCTGTGCTTCTAAAGTGATATCCCTAAAAATAGACAAAGTGCCCAAGAATTGTGTTTGCCAAATAATTGGTGCTGAATAAAGGGACAACATTCTCTGGTCAGTAAATTCAATTTTTTCAGATAATGACTGATCAAGATTTAAAATAATGGCATTGTTTGTCCAAACGTTAATCGAATTGATCCAGTTTTTTAATTTCCCTTGGAATTTTTGCTCGAATACTGATATTGGTTTATTAACAATTTCCTCTGCTTGGATATCAAGAATTTTTTCAGCAGCCAGATTGATAAACTTAATCTTTCCATTGGAATCGGTCATAATTATTGCGTCTGAAAATGAATTTAAAACTGCTGTTGATTGGCTTTCAATTGATTGTTTTTCAAGAGTCAAATTAACTAATTGTTGAGATTGGTCTGCATGTTTTTCAGAAACAATTAAGTTGTTGATTACAAAGTTAACGGGTGGAATAATTGAGTCCAAAATTTCTTTATGGGAATCGTTAAAGGAAAAAGGTTCAGTATTTGCAAAAAACATTGTGCCTAATGTTTGACCATAACAAATTAATGGTGTGGAAATCAAACTCGCAAAAGGCAAATCTTGGCTAAATTTGCTGACCCAGGATTCGTTATTATAGGTCTCATTAATTATTGTGATATCTGGATTAATATTTAACCAGGTACTAATTTCTTTAATTTTTTTACTAAAAGCAAAGACATCCAGGTAATTTTTATCCACAAGATTTTCTTCAATTTCAATGAAAGGGTCTAAATCTGTTATATAAATCACTCCAACTTCTGCCACCAAGCCATGTAAAAGTTGATTTAGTGTTCGTCGAATTGAATTACGTAGATCCTGGTTAGAAAACAAAGAGGAATTCGTTATTTTAAGTAAGTTTGATTGTTCCTGTTTTTGCATTAAGTCGTCAACAGTTTTTTCATATTTTTCAATTTTTATAGCTTTATCGAAAAATGGGGACGATAATTTAACAAGTAAACAAACATCTTCTACATTTTTATTTTCGAATTTTTCAGATAAACTAAAATTTTCCAGAACGATTATTCCGAAGGTTTTATCATTTTGACTGATTGGAACCAACATGTTCCCAATAGGTAATAAACCTCCAGTCGCCTTTTGATATAACAATAAATCTTTTTGTGAAAGCGGGTAATTACTGGCAAAATTAATATCATTTATACTCAAGGGAGAATTATGTTCAAAAACGACTTGGGGAATTGACCAATTGGAGTCCGAATAATTAATCTCCAAAATTGATTGTGGATTCTTGTATCCACTAGAATAAAGAGGTTCAATTTTTTGGGTAATCTCATTCCAAAGACCTACCCACCCCGCTTGAGCAGCGGGAACAATTTTGATTGATTTGGTAAGAAGTGTTCTAGAAAGATCAATGATATCCTGGTCGTTTAAGGTCTGAATAAATTCTATTCTTTGTTGATAATCATTTAATTCTTTAACCTCAAATCCAAGTGATCTCTGACGATTAATAATGGAATTGACCAGATTTACTCTTTTATTAATGGTTTCCAGTTGGTCAACTGTAAATTTCTGCCTAACCTCTGTAGAAAAAACAAAAACTACTACTTGAATATTTTCCAGATTCTTTATGGGAATCGCCAAGAAGCTTTGTGCGTGCAACTCTCTAACCAATGGCGACAGGAACCATTCATCCCCATCTTCCAAAATTAAACCTTGCAATAATTTGCCGCTTTTAAAGACGACATCATTCGGATTTTTTTGACCCATTAAAGTTGCAATTCTCAATGTGTCCAGATCTGTATTAACTTTTTCGATTACTTGAATTTCCCCAATTGAGTTCTTCTCAAAAAGGATTGCAGAGGGGTAGTGTAAATTTGAAATGATTGTTTGTGTAATAATCAACAGCGCATTCTGGTAATCTTTGGCAGTCATCAAACTTCGTATCAGCTCATCATCCAGCAAGAAATCGTGGAGTTCAAAATTACTTTTGTCACCTTCGCCTTCCTGGCTAAATTCAGAAGACTCAATAATCTCGGATTTGAGAGGATTGTTTTCCTGAATTGACAATTCGGTTTGAAGGGGAGTGTGACGATTTTCAAAAAATGTATTTATACGTAACATAAACAATTCCAGAACTTCACATAAATCTTCATTCCGGACATCAAAATCACGTGTTTCAAGACTCACCAAACCAGCTGGTTCTCCATTTCTGGAAACAAGCGGATAAAGAAAATATTGAGTTCCATTCTGCGAGACGTTTTCTTCAAGAGAATTAATGGCAACTGTGTTTGGACACACAATTTGGTAAAAGCCATTAATAAGATTTTTCGGCGTTATCAATAATTCTACGTTTTCCCAAGGGATATTACTCGAAACAAGCTGCTCAATACACCCTTCACAAATACCACGGATACACAATGTTCTATATTCTTGTTTGCCCATATCAAAATCATAGATTTTTAGAAAGCTTAAGTTTATAAAATTTCTTATTTCATCAAACAGATTGCAAATATTGGATTCTGTTTGGAAATCATCTAAGTTTAATGAGCTTATTGAAAAAATTCTTTGCTGTAATTCAATCTTTTGATTGAGATTGATGATCTGTTGTTCTTTTTGATGGTAATTTAAGGCATTTTCAAAAGGATTCGTAGCACTATGGATATAACTTTGCACGTTATCGATTATTTCTCTGCTAGATCCTGAAATAGCCATATTAATGAGATATAGTGCAACTTTAATTTTTTGAGTCATTGGAAACGGAAAAATCACTAACGAATTTATTTCCTGCGAAAATCCCATGGATAAGATTTCTTTGTTATCTTCAATAACCTTATACTTTCCTAAAGTCAGGATCTCTTTTTCTTTTTGGCTCAGGACATGATCACAGGAGCCACCAGTAGAGCAAACAGCAATTATTGGTTTTCCCAGGTCTGTAGCCAGATCATAAGCAGCAATTAAAGATGACTTGGCATTCGATAATTTTAGAACTTCATTTAAAATTATGCCGCAAAGTTTTTTAAGATCCAAAGTGGAATTTAACTCCCGGTTAAGTCGATTTTGATTTGAAAATTGTTCGACCTTTTTTCTAAGAGAGTCATCAGTTAGAGATGATAAATTTTGATGTTCAATTACGCCTGCTAATTGGCTGATAGCAGGTATGATTGTCTGTACGTCACCTGCATCGTAAAAATTCGATTTTTTACTTCCAATCCAAATTTCTCCAATACCTTCATTCCTGACGATAAGAGGAACAATAACCAGCGAATGGATTTCCCATGTATCATAAATATTTTGATAAAAAGGAATTAAGGGTTCAGTTGCATCAAAGCGTCCCACTACAATTGGTTTTTGAGATCCTGTAATCGTAAAAGGATATTGGCCGTCATTTGTCAGAACAAAATCCGTTTCAATATTTGGCAGATTATTACCAAACAATGATTTTCGATCTAATTGAAGTCGTGTTAAATCCTTATCAACAAGAAAGAAAGCCCCTACGTCGGCATTTAATAAACTGACCAATTCCTGGATTGAAAAACGGAGAATGTCCTCCAGGTTTGAGTTTGAACTGGCAAATAATGCTAATTTTCTTAAAGATTCTGCCGATTGAGCCTTAAGATTTGATTGTTGAATCAAGATCATATTTTCAATAATTGGAGATGCTTGATTAGCCACAATCATTAATAAATGCATTTCGGCTTGTGAAAATTGGGGATTCTTATTCTTGCGATTACTTGCGAGTAAAAAACCAAACGTAGTTCCACCTGAAATCAAAGGTAAAAGCGCAGATTCTTTTAGACTGGCAGCTCGTGCAATATGGTCAAAACCGAGACTAATCCATTGAAGATCTACCTGGGCATTTTCAGTTATTAAAACATCCTGAGATATTAATAACTTCTCGGCAGAACTGCTTTTTTTAATCTCAGTTTTGAAAATCTCGATAAAAGGATCCGGCAAACCAATGAACGGCTTTTGTGCTTCCAACATGGACGTCAAATTGTTAAACAATAAGAATCCAAGGATTTCAACAGGGATCAAGGGTTCTATAGCAACCAACATTTTTTCAAAAATCTTCTCAGGCTCTTTAGAGTAACTTGCCGACTGTGAAAGCCTGGATAAAGTTGAAAGTTCAGAAACTTTTTGATTTTCAACTTTGTAAATAATCGCATTATTTAATGCTGTTGAAATTGTAGGACTTATGCCTTCAATGATTTCATATTGTTCGTTTAGAAAACCAGAACTGTCTTTGTTATATATTTCCAAAGTTCCAAGTACTTCATGTCCACTAGTTAATGGGAAACCGATAAATTCTTTATAACCATGCTTATCCGAATCCAAAATTGTTAAATAGCTCGGATGATTTTCCATGTTTTCAAGCCGAATTGGCTGGTTACTTCGAATAAGAAGCCCGGTGAAGCCCTCCCCTAATTTTTGTTTTTCATTTTGTAAAGAAACTTTGTTATCATTGAAATTTTTCTGGATGCGATAGGGAACCAAGAAAGTTGAGTCATCATCCCATATATTAATTTCAACCAGATCAGCCGGGATCAAGTGGTAAATTCGTTCCATGATCCGTGAAATTGTCTCATTAAGGTCAAGACTAGCCGATATGTTCTGGCTAAATTCCGCAATGGTTTTGTAAATAATAGAATTATCGTAATTTATATTATCTTTTGTGCCGGCAGATTTAAGACGAAGTGTAACAAAAGAATCCATACCCAGAAAATAAGAAAATGCATTGACCTCCTGGTTATTAATCAATAATTCATATTCGCCTGGTTCGGCACAGGATTTATAAAAAACTTCTTTGGGATCTGATTTATTAGCTAAAATCTCGAGATCAACCGTTTTGTTATCTTTGACTTCGAATAACTCCTGAGCTTCCTGATTAATTGATTTGAGTACTCCACCTGAACCGATAATGATAATAGGATCATGATTAAGATTTAATGAATCCGATTTGATATTTACCGGGGAATTAATCAGATTTAAATCTTTTGATTTCGATTCTTTTATAACAGACCGAATCGATATCCAAAGAATGATCCCAATGCTAATTAAGAGAATGCCCAGCAACAAATCCGGACCCAAATTCATCTGATTCTCACAAATCTAATCAACTAATATCCATCCGCCGAGCTTCTGCAGCCATTTCTGTTATCTCCCGTATATCTGCAAACTGATTAGTCTTGGGAGACACAATCCCTGTAGATATCGTCATCAACGGATGACGGATAGAATCTCCTTTATCGTTGTTCGTAGATATGTACCCTTGTTGGCGATCCACAAAATTATAGTGGGTTGGAATTGTTTCATTAAATTTTTTCTTGATTTGAGTTTGAATTTCTGAAGATCTTTCAATTTTTGTAATAATGACAAAATTGTTTCCTCCAGCATGACCAATAAAATCAAAATCGGTCCCATATTGGTCAAGTACCTCTCCAATTAACATCCCCGTGTAACGCAGAACATCACTTGCTGCAATAAATCCATATACTTCTTTAAATGGTTCGAAATTGTTCAATCTGAGATCGATGAAGGCCCAATCATCATTCCGAATAATTTTTCTAAGTTGATCCTCAATCAATTTTCCGGAAGGTAGACCTGATTGCGCATCTGTCAGGCTTTCTCTTTCTGCTCTTGCGATGGCGTTTTGCACGCGTAATCGAAGTTCTTCGATATCAAAAGGTTTAGTAATATAATCA
>PHBS01000183.1 GCA_002841995.1 Chloroflexi bacterium HGW-Chloroflexi-8 | reverse complement strand
AAAGACGATCTTGGTGATTTTAGACGACGGCATATTTCTTCAAGCGCTTCATTTGGTAAATAACCAAGATTTCGATTCACATCATTTAAGATGGGAATTAATTCTTCTCTTGATTCTCCGTGAAGTTTTATGGCATTATCCACTGCTTTCAAAACTTTGTTATTTTTCACGATATCAATTGTCATGCAAATCTCCTTAAGTTGTTTGTGAGATTAATGTACGCATTAATTAAAGGATCGAAATAATTGGGGCTATCAACAAATCAAAACAACGAACTAAACAACTTCAATGGCATTAAAGTTACAAACCTGTTCGCAAATACCACATCGAATACAAATATCTGGATTAATAAAGTGTGGTGATCTTCTTTCCCCAGTAATTGCATCCACTGGACAGTTTCTTGCGCAAACAGTGCAACCGGTGCAAACTGCTTCTTGAATTTGATATCGGATCAAAGCTTTGCAAACTTTGGAAGGGCACTTTTTATCGTAAATGTGGGCTTCATATTCTGCCCGGAAGTGTTTTAATGTGCTTTCGACTGGAGTAGGAGCACCCTGACCAAGTCCACAAAGAGAATTGGATTTCACGTGTCGGCATAAATCTTCCAATAGCTCGATATCACCATCACGTCCTTCTCCGCCACAAATCCTGTCTAAAACTTCGAGAATTCGTTTTGTCCCCACACGGCAAGGTGTGCATTTCCCACAACTTTCGTCTTGTGTGAAGTCCATAAAAAACCTGGCTATATCGACCATGCAAGTGTCTTCATCCATAACAATCATTCCACCGGATCCCATCATGGATCCCGCATTGGACAAAGATTCGTAATCTACCTTTAAGTCAAGATCTGAAGCTGGCAAACATCCTCCCATTGGACCACCTGTTTGAACAGCTTTAAATTGTTTATTATTCTTAATCCCCATACCCACATCATATATGATTTCGCGTAAGGTGATTCCTAATGGGACTTCAATCAATCCAGTGTGGTTGATATCACCTGCAAGCGCAAAAGTCTTTGTGCCTTTACTTTTTTCAGTTCCAAAACTAGAGAACCACTCGGGTCCTTTTAATATTATTTGAGGAACATTGGCGTAGGTTTCAACATTATTTATGTTAGTGGGTTTATTCCATAAACCTTTGACAGCGGGGAATGGTGGTCGAGGTCTTGGTTCCCCTCTTTTTCCTTCGATTGAATTCATAAGTGCGGTCTCTTCACCGCAAACAAATGCACCTGCCCCCATTCTGACTTCCAGGTCGAAAGAAAATCCAGAATTCAATATGTTCTCACCCAAAAGTCCCAGCGCTTTTGCCTGTTTTATGGCTAAGTTTAGTGTTTGTACAGCAATCGGATACTCAGCACGACAATAAACATAACCGTATCTTGCCCCGATTGTATAGGCAGCAATGACCATTCCTTCAATCACGGAATGCGGATCTGATTCTAAGACCCGACGGTTCATAAAAGCGCCAGGATCTCCTTCGTCTGCATTGCAACACACATATTTAATTTCGGATGGGGCAGCTTTTGCGAATTGCCATTTTAAGTGAGTTGGGAATCCAGCACCTCCACGACCTCGAAGCCCGGATCTTTTCATGATATCCAAAACGTCCTCAGGCGAAAGGTCAGTAATTACTTTTGCCAGTGCCATGTATCCATCCTGGGCAATATAATCTTCAATATTTTCAGGATCGATAACACCACAATTTCTTAGGACATTACGTATTTCTTTGGATGTAGGAGCTGATAATTCTTCATCTGTGGATTTCTTAATTTCTTCAACGAATTTTTTGACAATCCTACCTTTAAGAAAATGCTCATCAACAAGATAAGGAACATCGTCTGCTGATAAACCCGAATAATGGATCCCTTCCGGATAAACCATTAATTCTGGGCCTTGAGCACATCCACCAATCCGAGATGTTTCTAACACTTGTACTTCATCAATTAATCCCGTAGCCACAAGCTCATCGTTAAGTGCATCCATCAATTGATGTGCACCTTTTGAAAGGCATTCAGGATCAACGCATACAAGAACATGGGAACGAAAATATTTCATATCAATAACCTGCTTCTATTTAGTGTTGTATTATTTGCTATAAAGTAATCATGTATTCTTTTACTACAGCACCTCCAAGAACATGATCCTGGATGATTTTTGCAGCTTTTTCTGGATTTATTTTTCCATAGGTGATTTTTTCACCCTCTCCAACTTGTATTTGAACAATCGGTTCCATTTCACAAAGTCCAATACATCCTGTTTGTGAAACAGAGATACCCGTCAAACCTTCTGATTCGATTTTTTCCAGTATTGCCTTCATGGTGTCGCGAGCGCCGGCAGCAATACCACAAGTTCCCATACCAACGATAATTTGTTTTTGGCCGGAAGCGTTTCTAACTTCACGTTTTCTTAGTGCTTCTTCACGAATTTTTTTCAAATCCTCTAAACTATTAATTGTGGGCATTTATTGCTCCTTCTGTTAATAAAAATTAATATTCCAAGACGGGAAAGAGTTCATAATATCCCGCTTCGATTTCTTTTCTGATGTATGCGAGAATTTCTGGTTCAGTTAAAGGAATCCCATCTAATTCCTGTTTAATTAGCTTGTCATCAAAAATATGTTCGACTTCATTAATCGAATAGACAAAAATAAAATTGATTTTTGGATATCCAACGACTAATTGCAATATCGTTCCGGGTAAATCACCCATTGGCATGCGGTCAATATGACTTTTTTTAAATTCAACGGTCAATTTAGTCCCATGCCCAAGTTGTGATTCAATTGCCAAATATCCATCGCACATTTCTGCAGCAGCTTTTAGCAATGGAATCCCTAATCCTACTTTTCGGGTTGTTCGTGAGGTAACAAATGGGTCGATTACTTTTTCAACTTGTTCCGGAGACATTCCTTTGCCATTATCAATGATGCAGATCCGTAATCGGTCATTGGAAGTACTCTCTCTCACCTCAATTTTTATTTGAGTAGAGGAGGCTCCAACACTGTTTTCTGCGATGTCAAGTATATGTAAAGAAAGTTCCTTCATCTAATTACTGACTATTCCTGAACTTTTTTCATTAATTGGGGAATCTTGCTGGGTTTTACTCTTCCCAGTACTTCATCATCGATAACGACGACAGGTGCCTGACTGCATGCTCCAACACAGCGGCATATTTCCAAAGTAATATTGCCATCCGGCGTAGTTTGGTCAATATCAATTCCCAAAATTTGTTTCGCTTTTTCAATTAATTGAGGTACTCCACCAACGTAACATGCTGTACCCATACAAAATTTTATTGTGTGTTTTCCGCGTGGTGTGGTGGTGAAAAATGAATAAAATGTGACTACACCATGAACTGTCGAGACGGGGACTTCTAATTGATTAGCAATATAGGATTGTAAGGCTTCAGATACATATCCAATGCGATTCTGTAATTCACCAAGTACAACCATTGTTGCACCGGGTTTAGTTTTATTTTCCTGTATGACTTGATCAATGATTTCTCGTTGTTCAGGAATCATAAGTGGGTCGTTAGCTGGTATGTTTTGTATATACTTCACCATTTATGGGGCTCCAATTGAAATAAGATAGATTTGATACAATTTCTTCCTTTTAAAGTTTACCGATGTGATTGTGTTTTCATAATTGCCGAAAGTCATAAAAGGTATAGGAACAATGGTTATTTGTAAAAAATTTCACGAATGAAAGATAAAATTTTTTTGGAATTCTTCTTTTATTGTTGAATCACTTGAAAATATCTTCCATCAGTTCCAGAAAGGGCTAACTTAATTTCAGAAATTGTCGGACTTTCAATGAAAAAATATGTTGAACCAAGAAATTCATTTAACCTGTGAACGTCACCATTTTGTATGATCGGATATTTATTAATTTGAGGAAAAGTCTCTTTTGCTTTGTCTGGAGTGATATGTCTTGAGACTTCCAACGCTTTAATTGAAATTTCGTTTGGAACAAATCCAAGTATTTCGAGGAGACCGTTTGCTTTTCGGTTTACATGAGCAGGTATTATCAACCCAGATAAATTTTCCACAGTTCTCCAAATTTCATCAATAGATAAAAAAGTTGAAGTTAAAAGCAATTGATCTTCCGTTCGTATAAGATTTCCCAGGTCGTCGACAATTAGTTGATATCCAAAATAGCTTTCTTTGTTTTTTAAATTTGGTAAATTTTTACTTACAATATTTTGAAATTCATTTATTTGTTCAAGCGTATCGAATAAACAAAGAACATGGACCTCCTCTTTTGTTTGTATTTCCATTCCAGGAAGAACTATTAATCCTGTTTTTTCAGAAGCTTTCTGAACTGCTGAGATGTTAAAGGTTGCATTATGATCGGTGATTGCGATCAAATTAATTTCTTTTGCTAATGCTTCTTCGACAATGAGCGGGGGAATCATCTCAATTTCAGCACAAGGTGATAAAACTGTGTGAACGTGAAGATCTGATCTGTAACATGATAAAGGGGTCAATAATTTTACTCAGCCTTGATGCCTAACTCCCATAGTTTTCCAACGACCCAGTAAGAATTATGTTTTGAACTAAGGAGTGAAATTTCTTCTTCATTTGCTTTGATGATTGTTGCAGGATCGGGAATTGAATCTTCTGTAATGATAATTGCACTTAAATCCAGTAATGCTGCTACAGCTATGATGTTGTTATGTGCTTGTAATGTGACCCAAATCCCATGATTTTGCGCTCCTGCCATCACGCAACTTAATAAGTCCGAAGTATAACCACTTGTTACTTGTATATCTGAAAAATCTTTCTCTGAGGTTAACAACCTCAAATCGAGTTCTTTAATTATTTTTGCAATATCGGTCATTCAATTTACTCCTCAGAATCAATAGTTAATGCATTATTAGGATGGTCGTTTTCAAGAAAGAGTCTCATTTTTAATCGTGTGCCTTTACCTAGTACGGATTCAATTTTCATTTGATCGACACAACGTGAAATATTTGCCAAGCCCATACCTGCTCCAAAGCCCATTTCACGAATTGCTTCACTGGCAGTAGAATATCCTGGTTTTAATGCAAGTTGAACATCTTTAATTCCCGGCCCGTAATCGTAAGCGTCAATCGTGATCTGGTTTGATTCAATCTCAACTCGTAAAACACCACCTTCAGTTGTGTGAATTATTAAGTTCATTTCCGCTTCATAAATAGCAATTCCGCAGCGACGGGCAATTTGTTTTGATGCACCTAATCGAATTAATGCTCTTTTGATATTGCTTGAAGCCTGACCTCCACGATTAAAATCACCTTGTTTTATTTTATATCGCAAAATCAAGCTGGTCCTATCTGACTCAATGTCTTCAAAAAGATGGCTTGCTCGATACTTTTTTATTTCTTCTGTTTGGTAATCATGTTCCAGTGCTTTTAGTATGCCCCGATTAATATCTCCCTTTGTAATAATCCCAGCCAATTTTTGATTTTTATCAACGACTAAAAGACGACCGAAATTGGTGCCAACAAATTTCTTCAATGCCTCAATGATTGGATCCGTATTTGCGACAGTAATCAGTTTTGTTGTCATATACTTGCTAATACTTGCATCCAAATCTGTATCAATTAAGCACCGAATTAAATCTTCCATGCTTAAAATTCCGACCAGATTTCCATCTCCAGTAATTACTGGTGCTCCAGAGATCCGTTTCTTGCGAAATATTTCGAGGACTTCCCGCATACGCAATTCTGGTGCTAAGGTGATTGGGGTAGCAGTCATGACCTCATTTATTTTTAATTCATAGGCTAACTCTTCAACACGAGAAATATCCTCTGCTTCCTGATCTGTCACTATTCGAGTTTTTGGAGGTGTTGAAGTGTCCATTTTTATTCCATTGTTTCTGTCAATCTATGAACAGTCACAATCTTGTTGATCGCCAACTTGTTTTTCCAAGCTGGGTAAACCTGCAAGATGCAATCTTCCACAAAGTTCAAACATGCCAAAAGGAGAGGTAATTAAAGGAATACTTTCTTCTTCAGCAAGTTTTATTGTTGATTCAGGAGGGTTCTTGCCTCTGACGAGCACAACAGCGGCAACATCAGCCATTAATGCCGTTCGAATCACTTGGGGATTGCAAAGTCCAGTTAGTAGAACAGCACCTGGCTCAATTGAAGCCAAAACATCACTCATCAAATCAGCACCACATCCACCAAGGATTTCTTCTGATCCATCAAACGATTTTGTTAAAGGGGTACCTTCAACGATATTAATTAATTCATTTATGTTCATCATGCCCTGCATTTTGACTTATTTTTGGTATCAATCTATTTTACTCGAAATATTGCAATGGCAACGGTAGATTTGTGAAAAAATTCATTAATGGATGAAAAATTTAAAACTAGTGATCATTTACATAAAAAATTGCTCAATTCATTGAATTCAGTCAGTTCTTTTTCGAATTAGAAGGAGATTATGTTATTATTTTGTCATAAAAATAAATTTGAAGGATATTACATGAAATCGATCATAACATCTGTTAAAGGAACCCGGGATTTTTATCCAGAGGACATGTTTATTCGTAACTGGTTATATCAAAAAATGCGAGAAGTCTCTGAGCTCTTTGGATATCTGGAATTCGACGGACCTTTTTTGGAACGTATTGAATTGTATGCTGCCAAATCTGGAGAAGAATTAGTCCGTGAACAGGCGTTTGTTTTCGAAGATCGCGGTGGAGATCCTATTACTCTGCGTCCGGAATTAACACCTTCTTTAGCACGTATGATTGCACAGAGGCAAAAACAGCTCGTTTTTCCGCAAAGATGGTGGTCCTTTGGACCTTTTTGGCGGTACGAACGCCCACAAAAAGGAAGAACAAGGGAATTCTTTCAATGGAATATCGATTTACTTGGTGCTGACTCAGCAGAAAGTGATAGTGAATTAATCTTGATTTGTATCCGATTTTTTCAAAAGGTTGGACTCAATTCAAACCAGGTCAAGATATTTATAAATAGTCGGCAATTGATGGACCAGGTCTTTCAGGAAATTGGAATTACGGGTGAAAATAAACCCAATGTATTTCGATTAATCGATCGGCTTGAAAAATCATCCCCTGATGAATGGCAGAAAAGTGCTACCGAAATTGGTTTAAATGACGAGCAATTTCAAAAATTGAAGAAGATTTTAGCTGAAAAATCTCTTTGGAAGAAATCAAATGAGCTAGTGAAATTATTCTCCTTAGTGGATTCCTTAGGATTGAGTGACTTTGTTGTCTATGATCCCCAAATTATTCGTGGATTGGATTATTACACAGGGATTGTTTTTGAAGCAAGGGATGTCGATCGAGAGGGAAGAGCAATTTTAGGTGGTGGTCATTATGGAAACCTGGTTGGAGATGTAGGTGGAGATGTCTTGCCAGGTGTCGGTTTTGCGATGGGCGATGTGATG
>PHBS01000006.1 GCA_002841995.1 Chloroflexi bacterium HGW-Chloroflexi-8 | reverse complement strand
TGGAAAGACGATTCGCTCCGGTTTACGTAGATGAACCTTCAGTAGATGACACGATCCTCATGTTACAGGGATTGCGCGATCGCTATGAAGCTCACCACAAAGTTCGTTTTGCCGATGATGCTCTGATTGCTGCAGCCCGACTTTCATCTCAATATGTGACAGATCGTCATCTACCCGATAAAGCGATTGACTTGATGGATGAAGCAGCTGCAAAATTACGTGTCGCCCTTTATTCTTTACCTCCTGATTTGAAGAAGATGAAGAGTGAATTGGACAGGTTGGGAGCCGAAGAAGAAAAAGCTGGTGTGGAACGGGATTATGAACGTGCTGCAAGAATGAAAGCGGACCGTTTGAGATTACAATCTGAATTCTCTGAAAATCGTGATAAATGGGAATCTGAACACCAATTAGATGAAGTCGTTGATGTCGATGACATTGCACAGGTAGTCGCACAATGGACAGGTATCCCGGTCAATCAGATGCTGGAGACCGAATCAGATAAATTGCTTCACATGGAAGAAAGAATCCACGAAAGTATCATTGGTCAGGAAGCTGCAGTGAAAGCAATTGCAGATGCCATTCGCAGAGCGAGATCTGGCTTAAAAGATCCACGACGTCCAATTGGTTCATTTATCTTTATTGGACCTTCTGGTGTAGGAAAAACAGAACTTGCTAAAGCCCTGGCTGAATTTATGTTCGGAGATGATGAAGCTTTGGTACGTCTTGATATGAGTGAATATCGAGAACAACATACTGCATCGCGCTTATTTGGCGCTCCTCCAGGATATGTTGGTTATGAGGAAGGTGGTCAATTAACGGAAGCTGTTCGACGAAGACCATATCGAGTTATTTTATTTGATGAAATCGAAAAGGCACATCCGGAAGTTTGGAATTCATTATTACAAATTCTGGATGATGGCCGACTTACGGACGGCCAGGGTCGTGTTGTTGATTTCCGCAACACAGTGCTAATTATGACTTCGAATTTGGGTACTGAGTTTGTCCGAAAGAGTGGTTCATTAGGGTTTCTGAGTAGTGATGATGATGATCGTGAATCTCATGAAAAAATTGACAAAGCTCTCAAAAGCACATTCCGTCCTGAATTTATCAACCGGATTGACGAAATTATCACATTCTCTTCATTATCGGTTGATCAGGTGAAATACATTGTCGAACTACAGATGAAAGAGATTCACTCGCGGATGGAAGAACATGGCTTGAAAATTGAGCTTACTGAAGAAGCAAGAGATTGGTTAGCCAATGAAGGCTACGATATTTCTTTTGGAGCACGTCCATTAAGAAGAGCATTACAGAAATTTGTTGAATCACCATTATCTGTGAGCTTACTTTCTGGTGAGTTCCACGAAGGAGATACCGTGATTGTAGAGCTGGATTCTGAAGCGAAGAAGCTTAAATTCATGAAAAAAGAAGTATCCCAAAAAGAATAACTGGGAAAGAGTAACAGTAAGAGAGTGCATGGCAACCATGCACTCTCTTTTTTATTGATTATTTGGTAATCAATCTGCCCTGAAAAATATTAATAATTTGTTGCAATATCAATTAACCCTCTTTCCCGTGCGAGATAGTCACATCTCCGGAAAACAAAATATCCTAAAATGCCTGAAACCAGAGAGGTTGCAACTAAGATCAGGAGTAATGTCGAATTACTTAAAGAAGAAAATGTTGGGAATGCCTTAGCAACACTTCCAACCAATGATCTACGAATCAATTCCAGCCAATAGGTTATTGGAAGCGCATATCCGATAGGACGTAACCAGGCCGGCAAGATTTCTAATGGGAATATTGCTCCGGTAAATAAGAATAAACCACTCGCCAAAACATCTCCGATAAAATATGAATGTCGAGCGGTTAATAATGTTATTCCTGCCAGCAATAAACCAAGTAATGCCAGCATGATAATTCCTAAAAATAAGGATAGAAAAAACAAACCCCAGTTCACTTCATTTATCGCGAAAGGGACTTTTAGAAATAAAAAGCCAGCCAATACTGTTATGAAGACTGCAAAAGATCCGGTTAAAAATTTGGCTACACCGCGCCCAAAAAGATACATGGGAATTTTCAAGGGAGCGATGTAAATGTATTTTAAAGTTCGATAATGTTCTCGGTCTTCAATAATTGTCCACGAGATTCCAGACAAAACTGCCGGAACATACTGGTAAAATGCATTTCCGAGATACAGATAAGCGAACATAGGATTAGAAAATTGAGCATCTGCAATAATGGAATACATGATGACTAAAATGGTTGCACTTGCTAAAGGTTTGATGATCGAATATGTGGCAAACAAAAATGGATCTGTCCAATTTGACTCGATTTTCCAGCCCAGCCATGAAGCCGATATAAATGATCGAAGGATGGTTGATTTTCTCATCATCTACCGTCTGTTCTCCGTTAATCTGCCTTCTTTAACTGCAATTTTTTCAATATAAGCCAGAAGAAATTTTGCACTTGCAATATAGATCACTGACAATAATATTAAGATGGTGATTTCCAGATTGACACTCAAGAAACCCAAACTGGGACCGCTGGCAAAAACAGACTGACGCATTGCATCCAATCCAAGAGTAAGTGGAATGATCGAACCAATGGAAGCACCCCAAAAGCCAAGATTTTTGACCGGGAAATACATACCCGAAATTAAGTAAACTGGTTCTGTTGCCAGATTGGAAATATGCCATGCCTCCCGACTTAACAATAAAAAGATAGAAGCACTCATCATTCCCAGACCATATAAAGCGAGCATACTGAGCATAAAAATTCCCAACAATTGCCAAAAACTCGCCAGTTGATAAGAAACATTAAAGACTAAACTTCCGATAACCAATATCGCTGTCGCTCTAAGAAGCGTTGCAAACAACCCACCCAGAGCCATTCCAAGAAGTATTGCCATCATGGATGCCGGTGAAATGATATAAAGCGCCAGATTCCCCTGTTCTTTCTCCCAATATAGTTGACTTGACATGCTCCAAAGTATGTTCAACCAGAAAGCTGTCATACCACCGCCTACGACGACAAAACCAATGTAATCTTCAGGAGCACCGATCGCACGGTAAACAAAAACGTAGGCTGCAACACTCAAAAATGGAATAAAAACGTCAAAAAACAGCCAGGATTTTTCTCTTTGCATACCAACAATTCTTGGATAAGAGCGCCCAAAAACTGTCATCAAGAATAAACGAAAACCAGAATGTTTATTCTTAATCCGATCAATCATTAACATTTTCACCCTCATCAATTCTTTGACCAACCAATTTAATAAACACATCTTCAAGAGATGGTTCTTTTTTCTCCAAACGATTTAATCTAAGTAATTGCCTTCCGGTTTCTGATATAACTTCAGGAAGAATAGATTCATCTTCCAGTATTAAATCCAGGAATACTTCATCGGGTTTTTGTGTAAGTACACAATTTTTTACCCCAGGAATATTTTCAAATTTATCGACTGAAATCCCATATGGCGCATTGAGACTAATATGAAAAATTGCGTCCTTTTGAAGTATTTTCTTAAGGTTGGCAGGTGAATCACAAGCCAGAACTTTCCCTTGATTGATAATTGCAACCCGATCACACAATTCATCGGCTTCAGCCATGTAATGGGTCGTTAATAGTAAGGTGCGGTTCTCATCATCATGCATCCAACGATTGATAAATTCTCGAACATCTCGAGAAGCTTCCACATCCAGTCCAAGAGTCGGTTCATCCAAAAACAAAACTTCCGGATCCGTCAAAAAGCCACGAACAATATTCATTTTTTGACGTAGACCAGTGGAAAGATCAGAAGATTTTGTTGAAAGACGATCGGAAAGTCCAACAATCTCTGTGAGAATTTTTATTCGTTTGTTTGCTTCAGCACTTTCGATTCCATAGAATTGAGCGAACATCCACAAATTTTCCCGAACTGTTAGCAATCCATATCCGGATGTTTCTCCACCAGAAACCATATTGATCCGTTTTCGTACTTCTTCCGGAAATTTTTGGACATCGAATCCTGCAACGGTTGCAAATCCACTGGAAGGAGATAATAATGTTGTTAAAATCTTGATAAGAGTCGTTTTTCCTGCTCCATTAGGACCCAGTAACCCAAACAACTCGCCTTTTTGAACCGTTAGATTTACATTTATCAAGGCTGTAAGTTCTTTGAATTTTTCCTGACGATTATTTCTGATTTTGTAAACCCGACCCAAATTATTTGCTTCGATCGCGATTGGATTTGACATTGAATTTCCTTGTGAATTTAGAATTTGGCAAGTTTTTCAGACGATTATATCATTTAAATAGCTTATTAGAATTTTATTTCTAAATTTATAAGGTTTGACAGCCATTCGAGCTGTGGGTATACTTTACTTTTGAAATCACGACCGAAAAATCAAGCAACTCTGAAATAAGATGGAGGTCATTCATGAAAAAAGCATTAATTACTGGAATAACCGGACAGGATGGTTCTTATCTGGCAGAATTGCTATTGGCGCAGGGTTATGAAGTTCATGGTTTGATTCGCAGGGCAAGCACTTTCAACACTCGCAGAATTGATCATATTTACCATGATCCACATAATAATGGAGAGAAAGTCAGACTTAATTTACATTATGGGGATGTTGCTCAATCTGAAGCATTATTGGATGTCATTTACAATGTCCAACCAGATGAAGTTTATAATCTTGCCGCTCAGTCACATGTTCGTGTTAGTTTTGACATGCCAGAATATACAGGGGATATCACTGGTCTTGGAACTATCCGGATTTTGGAAGCAATTAAGAAAAGTGGAATTAAAACCAGGTTTTATCAGGCCTCATCCAGCGAACTATATGGCTCATCTACCCCACCTCAAAATGAAGATACACCTTTCAAACCACAAAGTCCTTACGCAGCCGCAAAGCTGTATTCTTATTGGATAACTCGCCAATATCGGGATGGATATGGAATTTTTGCTACAAATGGTATTTTATTCAATCATGAGTCCCCTCGCAGAGGTGAAACCTTTGTGACAAGGAAAATTACACGTGCCCTCTCCAATATTAAAGCGGGAACTCAGAAATTGTTATATCTTGGAAATCTTGATGCAAAACGCGATTGGGGATATGCACCAGATTATGTGGCTGCCATGTGGAAGCTATTACAACATGATTCTTCTGGGGATTATGTAATCGGCACCGGTGAGGCACATTCTGTCCGCGAATTTCTTGATGAAGCATTCGGTTATGTAAACCTGGATTGGAAGGAATTCGTCCAAATTGATCCACGATACTTCCGCCCAAATGAAGTGGATTATTTATTGGCTGATCCTTCTAAAGCGATCAGAGAAATTGGTTGGACACCCAGAGTAACTTTTAAAGATTTAGTTCGAATTATGGTTGATGCTGACCTGGAGCTAGTTGGATTAGAATCTCCTGGTGAAGGCAAGAAGTTGCTTGAAAAACACCATGGTAAGTGGCACCGTTGGGAAAGCCAGGTCATCAGCATGGATCGCTGAGCCATTTAGGGTAGGGACATGGTAGAAACAAAATCCGTACTATTTGTATGTACAGCTAATCAATGCCGTTCTCCAATGGCGGAAGCTATTTTAAGGAGATACCTAAACAATATGGATCCGAATGAAGAATGGATCGTTGAATCTGCCGGCACATGGACCCAGGAAGGATTCCCTGCCACACCTTTTGGGGTAAAGGTGATGGCTGAATCAGGTCTGGATACTTCCAAACACAAGTCCCAACCGATTTCGAATGACCTCCTTCAGAGATTTTCATTGATCCTGACGATGGAAAGTGGACATAAAGAAGCAATACAAATCGAATTTCCACATGTGGCAAACCGGGTTTATCTGTTATCGGAAATGGCTGGAGAAATTGTTCCTGTATTGGATCCTATTGGTGGAACATATGATGAATATGTCCAAACCGCCAAAGAAATTGATACATGGATTATTAAGGGATTACCAAAAATATTGGAACTTATTTGAAAAAATATTCAAAAAAAGTATTGAATTTTTTCTGAGGTGTGAATGGGAAAAGACCTGAATGATTTAAGTGATTTGATGAACGATTTCGTATCTGCCAAAGGCTGGTACAACAAAGATACGAAAAGACCCCAAACACCTAGAAATATCGCAATCTCCTTGGTCCTTGAAGCAAGTGAAATCCTTGAACAATTTCAATGGAATGATCAGGTTACTGACAAAGAAAGTCTGTCGTTGGAACTCGCGGATGTCTCGCTTTATTTGTTACAATTAGCGCGAATTTGTGAGATTGATTTGGAAAAAGCAATCAACCAAAAACTTGAACTTAACTACAATCGTGAATGGGATCAAAATACGGTAAAATAGCCTGTATCACATCACTTTGAGGCAGCAAATGAATATAACTGTATTTGGGGGTTCGGCACCAAGACCAGAAAGCCCAGAGTACGAATTTGCGTACGATCTTGGAAAAAACCTGGCAACAGCAGGCCATACCGTCTTAACGGGTGGCTACATGGGCATTATGGAGGCCGTTTCAAAAGGTGCTGCCGAATCCAACGGCCACGTAATTGGTATTACTTGCGAAGAAATCGAACGATGGCGACATAATGGCAAGAATTTATGGGTGAAAGAAGAATGGCGTTTACCAACTCTTCATGATCGTATACTAAAATTGATCGATTCCTGTGATATTGCGATTGCATTGCCAGGTGGACCAGGTACGCTGGCTGAAATTGTCCTGATGTGGAATAGGATTCAAATCGAAGTTATTCCACCGAAACCGATCATCATTGTTGGAGAAGGTTGGAAAAAAGTATTTCATGTTCTCTATCAAGAACAAGCGAAATATATCAATGAAAACTATATGAAATTACTTCATTTTGTCAACACAAATGAAGATATCTTATCGTATTTAATAAATCCAAATGAAATTAACAAATTGTAGTTAAAAGAAAAAGAGTGATCACATGGCAGAAGACAGACTTCCAAAACAGAGTGAAAATTTTTCAGAATGGTACAACCAATTAATATTAAAATCTGAACTGGCTGACTATGCACCGGTTCGAGGATGTATGGTGGTACGTCCGTACGGGTGGGCGTTATGGGAAAATATCCAAAAAGCACTTGATACCCGCTTTAAAAAGACAGGTCATGTAAATGCCGCTTTTCCATTGCTCATACCAATGTCTTTTTTGGAAAAAGAAAAAGAACATGTGGAAGGGTTTGCGCCGGAATTAGCGATCGTCACAATTGGTGGAGGGGAAAAACTTGAAGAACCTCTGGTCGTTCGCCCAACCAGTGAAACGATTATTGGATATATGTATTCAAAATGGATAAAATCTTACCGTGATTTACCGATTTTAATTAATCAATGGGCAAATGTTGTCCGATGGGAAATGCGAACCCGCCTGTTTTTACGAACTTTAGAGTTCTATTGGCAGGAAGGTCATACCGCCCATGAGACTGCACAAGAGGCAGAAGACGAAACACTAAAAATATTAAATTTGTATACGGATTTTGCAATTAACGAAGCGGCTGTACCTGTAATTCCAGGAATCAAAAGTGATGCAGAAAAATTTGCAGGCGCACAACGCTCCTATACAATTGAGGCCATGATGCTGGACACTAAAGCTTTACAATCAGGAACTTCGCATAATTTAGGTCAAAATTTTGCCAAAGCTTTTGATATTCAATATCTGGACCGTAATAACGAACAACAATATGCCTGGACAACATCCTGGGGTGTATCAACCCGTTTTGTAGGTGCTATTATCATGACACACGGAGATGATCAAGGCTTAATCCTGCCGCCTAAACTCGCACCGAGCCAAATTGTAATTGTACCGATATTCCGAAATGACGAAGAAAAAGAAAAAGTTATGACCATGGTGGGTGAAGTTGAAAACGCATTGAATCAATTCAGAATAAAAGTTGATAATAGGGAGAATCTTACACCGGGATTCAAGTTTAATGATTGGGAAATGCGTGGTGTTCCTTTAAGAATTGAAATTGGACCAAAAGATGTGGCTAATCAAAATGTTGTGGTTTCCCAACGAGATATTCCTGGAAAGGCAGGCAAATTATTTCTCCCCATGGTTGATCTCGCCAAAAACATCGAAAAATTACTAAACGATTTACAAGACCGGCTTTTGAAAAAAGCAACTGAATTCCGTGACAGCCATATTTTTGAACCCAAGAATTTTAATGAGTTTAAAGAAGTCATTGTGAATGGGTGGGCATATTCATACTGGTGTGGTGATGCAAGTTGTGAAAATAGTATTAAGGATGAGACTAAAGCAACCACTCGTTGTAGACCATTGGGCCAGGAAAAAACATCTGGTACTTGCATTTATTGTGGGAAACCTGCAGATTATAAAACTTACTTTGCCAGATCCTATTAACCAGAAAATGCAACTTTTCAACAAGAAAATTATGATTAGTGTATGCCAGCAATTCAAATTGACCGCCTGAAATCACAAATTCAATCCATCCTTGAGCCAAAATTTCCTCCAGAAATATTCCTGGAAAGTTTGCGTTCATTAATGGAAGCACATGCCAACCTGGCTTTCCGTACAACCTCGGAATCATTCCAGAAGCAAGGATTGGAAAGTTATCAATTATCTCCCTTAATAATCAATCAATTACAGCTTTTTTTTATTCAATTCGCTAAAGCAAATCCGGATATTGCTCTTTCGTATGTAGACATCATCTGGAGTGAACCCGTTTTGGAAATGAAACAAATGGCTGGAATCTTTATGAGTGCTTTGCCAGTGACGAAAATTCCAGATATTTTGGAAAGAGTCATTAAGTGGAGCGGAGATACAAAAGACAAAACACTTCGAATGATCATCTTTAATGAAAGTACCAAAACAATCCGTGACCATGGATTGAACAAATGGCTTGATATTATTTCAGGATGGGTAAATTCCGGAAATCCGCAAATGATTATTCCTGCAATACAAGCAATTCAAGTGTTAATTCTTGATCCAAAATTTGAAAATATTCCTTATGTTTTTAACAAAATAAGTTCTATCAGTTCATTTCACAATGAAAAAATTACAAATGAGTTAAGTGAATTAATTCAATTGTTGATTTTGCGGGAGCCAATTGAAACACAATTTTTTGTGAAAAGCATGCTATTAAGTCAGCCATCACCAGAATTATTTCGCATCATTCGAAGGAATCTGGGATATTTTTCGGATGAACAACAAGAAAAAATAAGACAGATTATGAAATCTTGAGTATGACTCATCAAAATAATTGAATGTTATTTGAGATTAATTTGGTGCAATCTGTCTATCGATGGTGTCAAACCTTTCTATACGAAACCAAAAGCATCTGGTATAATTACTGCCTAATGACTGGTCCGGTTTACGGCTGAGGCTTTGAATCTGGAGACCTGCAAAAAATGATACTAATTTAGGAGTGCAAACGTCATGTCTTTAACAATTGAAAAGAAAAATGAGATTATCGAAAAATATGGCCGTCACGAAGGTGACACTGGCTCGCCGGAAGTTCAAATTGCTTTGTTAACTTTCCGAATTATCCAACTTACTGAACATCTTCGCAGTCACAAACACGACGAATCATCACGACGTGGTCTTCTGATTATGGTTGGACAACGCCGACGCCTTTTGGCTTACTTACGCAGCAAAGATTTTGGTCGTTTTGCAGCTGTAACAGAAAGTTTAGGTCTTCGCGCACGCTAAATCTCAAGTGTATAGGAAGGGAGTGACCATAAATCACTCTCTTCTTTTCAACATTTTACCCGCTGGTTGGGTATTGAAATGTGTTCAGAACGAAGGGTTCTGAATAGTTTTCAGTCCCTAACAAAGCGGGAATTATCATAAGGGAAGAAATATGAAACCCGAATCAAAAATTTATACTGTCTCCGTTGGTCAAACTGAAATGACGTTTGAAAGCGGAAAATTAGCTCTGCAAGCTGGTGGAGCTGTAACCGTTCGTACTGGGGATTCCATTATATTTGCAGCAGCAACAATGGATAAGGAACCAAAAGAGGGAACTGATTTTTTCCCGCTTACCATCGATTATGAAGAAAGAATGTATGCTGGAGGAAGAATTCCAGGTTCATTCTTCCGCAGAGAAGGTAGACCTTCCACAGAAGCAACATTACTGGCCAGGCTTACTGACCGACCAATCCGTCCATTATTTGATAATGGCATGCGTAATTCGGTTCAAATAATTATGGTCTCATTTTCCTCAGATGGAGAAAACCCACTGGATATTCTTGCTGTCAATGCTGCCTCTGCATCGTTAATGATCTCAGATATCCCCTGGAATGGACCGATTGGAGCTGTACGAATTGGCCGAATTAATGGCGAATTCGTTGTAAACCCAACTTTTCAGCAATCGGAAGAGTCCGATCTGGATTTGCGAGTAGCAGGTACTCGACAAGCAATCTCCATGGTTGAGTGCGGTGCATCTGAAGTTCCGGATGACATTATGATTGAAGCTTTAGCATTTGCACATAAATCGATCCAGCCAATCATCGATGTTCAGTTCAAAATGGCACAAGAAATTGGTAAAAAGAAACTTGTTGTACCCCTGTTCTTAAATGATGAGGAAATTGTCAAAAAGGTCAACGAGCGAGTAGCACCTGAAATTGAAGCAGCCTTAGAAGCTCCACACACAAAAGCTGAATTAAATAATGCCATCGATGCATTAAAAGATAAAATGGTTTCTGAATTTGCAAAAGACGACGAAACCTTAAAAAACCCGGTCAAGGATGCTTTTGAAGAAAGTTATAAAAAGGTAGTACGAAATCGCATTTTGGACAAAGGAATACGACCAGATGGCCGTACTGTCACTGAAATTCGTCCGATATGGTGTGAGATTGGAATAAGCCCCCGAGCCCACGGCTCTGGTGTGTTTACTCGCGGTGAAACACAAGCATTAACACTGGCAACATTGGGAACTCCCCGTGAAGCACAGGAAATTGATTCCTTGTCTCCCACCGAAAGCAAACGATATATGCACCATTATAACTTTCCCCCGTATGCCACTGGTGAAGCAAAACCATTGCGTGGTCAATCACGTCGTGAGATTGGTCATGGTGCTTTAGCTGAACGGGCATTGGAACCAGTCATCCCTGCTGAAGAAGATTTTCCTTATACTTTACGTCTGGTCTCTGAAATATTAATGTCAAACGGGTCAAGTTCAATGGCTTCTGTCTGTGGATCCACTCTGGCATTAATGGACGCTGGAGTCCCCATTAAGGCACCCGTTTCCGGTGTTGCAATGGGATTAATCATGGAAGGCGAAAAATTTGCAATCTTAACCGATATCCAGGGTTTGGAAGATCATTTAGGGGATATGGATTTCAAAGTAGCCGGCACAGAAGCAGGTATCACTGCCCTTCAAATGGATATCAAAATATCCGGAATTACACCTGAGATTATGTCCAAAGCTTTAAGGCAGGCTCATGAAGCCCGTGTATCAATCTTAGGAAAAATGTTGGAAGTCATTGCAGTTCCAAGCCCAACATTAAAACCACATGCTCCAAAGATTACGATTGTGAAAGTTCCAGTAGATAAAATCGGTGCCATCATTGGCCCTGGCGGTAAAAATATTCGTGCCTTACAAGAAGAAACTAAAACAAAAATTGATATCGGTGAGGATGGCAGCGTATTCATTGCAGCCAGTGAAGGCTATGGTGCTGATATTGCCAGAGAACGAATCGAAGCAATGATTGAAGTTGCACAAATTGGCCGAATTTATACTGGAAAAGTGGTTCGTGTCGCTGATTTTGGTGCTTTTGTTGAAATTCTGCCCGGTCAGGATGGTATGGTTCATATTTCACAGCTGGATACAGAACGCGTAAATTCAGTGGCGGATGTCGTTTCCGTTGGTGATGAATTGACCGTTATGATTACAGGTATCGACGAAAATGGAAAAATCCGCTTATCGCGCCAAGCCGTCTTAGAAGGCTGGACTGTCGAAGAAGCAAAAGAGCACGATAAAGGTGGTAAACCATCTGGTAATCGTTCAGGTGGTAATTATGGCGGTCGTGGAGATAGAAACAACCGCGGTGGAGATCGTGGTGGCGATCGTGGTGGCGATCGAAAACGCTACTAAAAGCAAATTTAGAGGCTGTCCAATGGACAGCCTCTTTTTTTTTTATCTACCAATTTGTGTTGGCAAAAATGGCATATCTGGACCTGGTATTTTCATTCGTTTTGCCAGAGCAGACTGCATGGCAACGCGATCATCCCAAGGATATTCAATTTCACCGAAACACATTGATTGTTCATGACCCTTTCCACAAGCAATCACAAGATCCAAATCGTTTGCCAGAGAAATCCCCTTGGAAATCGCTTCGCCACGATCAGGTATCACAAATAAATTTTGATTAAAGACAGCACCACATTTTTCTGCCTCACTTCTCATTTCATTGAGAATTTCCTGCAAATTTTCAGTTCGAGGATCTTCAGCAGTTAAAATTGTGATGTCCGCATGTCTGGCTGAAACTGAAGCCATCATACGGCGCTTTTGCCGGTCTCTCAGCCCTGCTGAACCAAAAACAGCTATTAGCTTTCCTGTTGTCATTTTTCTGGATGTCTTCAAGGCTTTTTCTAATGCATTCGGAGTATGGGCAAAATCTACAATCGCTAAAAATCCTTGACCCAATCTAATTTGCTGCATTCTGCCCGGAACCGATTCCAAATTGGAAATACCATTGGCTGCGATTTCCGGAGAAATTCCGAGAACAACTACCGTTGTTGCCAGGGCAGCCAGACTATTGGAAACATTGAACTCTCCACTAATATTGCAATGGACTTTTTGTCTAAACGAATCGCTACACGCAACAAAATCAATACCAGCATTCTGGTAAGCAATCTCTTCAGCCCATAAATCTGCCTTCTCATTCATGGAATATACTATCTTTGGAGTTATGATCAACTGATTCAAATTTATGAACGATTGATCATCCCGATTGAGGATAGACACTCGGAAATTTCCCCCTGGCTTTTTCTTGGTGATAGATAACATTTCAAATAATTTGGCTTTTGCAGAAAAATATGATTCGTAAGAACCATGAAAATCAAGATGTTCGTGAGTTATATTGGTTATTACACCTATATCAAATTCACAACCAGCCACTCGATGCTGAGCAAGACCATGAGAAGTTGTCTCTAATACGACGTGGGTAATTCCTGAATCGCACATTTTTCGGAGGTAATATTGAATCGCTGGCGCTTCCGGAGTTGTAACATGAAAACCAGTGTCCAAAATCTCATCACCGATTTGAGCATTCACTGTCGAAATCATTCCAGCTTTTATGCCAGCCGTGATTAATATTTTATATATTAGATTTGAGGTGGTTGTTTTACCATCTGTACCTGTAACACCAATCATGACCATAGATCGTGCTGGATAATCAAAAAAAGCTGCAGAGATATAGGCGAGTGATTCGCGAGTTTCGGTAACTTGAATATATGGAACAGGCAAATCGTTCCAAGTATCTATGGATTCGGATCCGAAAATTGCAGAAGCACCGTTGGTTACAGCCTGCTTTATGTAACGATGTCCATCAACGTTTTGGCCGGTTAACGCGACAAATATTGATCCGTTTTTCACTTGTCGTGAGTCGTATTCAACCGAAACAACTTTTGAACTAAGATCTGAAGAGTTGGTTACCCATTCAAAAGGTACATTTTCAAGAATCTGATTAAGTTTTTTTTCCATTATTTGCTAAAAACAAAGGTTGGTAAAGATAAATCGATATCTACAACCAACCTCTGTATTTGAAAAATAAAATTGATTACTGGAGTGCTTTTTGTAAGTTGCCCAATTGACCTGCAACAGAACCATCAACAACGTGATCTCCAACTCGAAGTACTAAACCTCCAAGGATAGAAGGATCAACCCTAAAACTAATCGTTGCAGCTTCACCAATTTGTTGAATTACATTATTTTTAACTTGTTCTTGTTCGTTTTTAGATAATGGAAGTGCACTGGTTACTTCAGCAGAATTCCCTGTTAAGTTCACATCGCTTAAAACAGAAACCTTTCCACCCTTCACACCAGAAAAAAATTCTTCCAATAAGGCATGTTGTCTTTTCTCATCCAGTGCTTCCCCAATTAATTTTTGGGCTGCTGCGATTGCGATTGCAGAAACATCCCCACGCATTTCACTTAATAATCGCACGCGTTCTTCTTCCACTTCCGCTAATGCATTTTGTCTTTCAGTCTGAATAACTTTATCAGCATCAGCAACGATTTCTTTCTGTAAAGATTCCGCACGGAGTGTAGCTTCTTTGATAATATCGCCTGCTTTGGTTTGAGCTTCTCCCAGGATTTTCTCTGCAGCTTCTTCTGCATTAGCTCGTGCATCAGCAGCAACGCGTGCATCTTCAAGACCCTGAGCAGTCTTCTTTCGCCGCGTTTCAAGCATTTTTGTCATGGGTCCAAATACCCAGGCTTTTAACACGATGAAAATAATCGCAAAATTTACGATGTGTACTAATAAAAACCCCAGATTAATGCCAAGTTTTTCCAAGATTCGCTCCTTTCGCAGATTATAGAACAAACAACATTAAGAAAGCAATTACCAAGCAATAAATAGCAATAGCTTCAGAAAATGCAATACCAAGGATCATATTGGTAAACAAGTTGCCATAAGCATCTGGATTTCTCGCCATTCCGTTTAATGCTCCATGAACGCTTAATCCAATACCAATACCTGCACCTAAAGCACCAATCATGGATAGGCCAGCACCAATAAATTTTGCAGCAAGAACTAAATCACCCGTCATTTTTCCTCCAAAAATTTTTATAATTAATGATCAGCGTGTTCGGCATGACCTTGTGTTGCTTGTGACATAAAGACCAATGTCAGCATACCAAATACAAATGCCTGGATAACTCCCATAAATAATTCAAAGGCATAAATTAATGATGGTACAAATACGGGAACCATTGAACCAACTAATGCCACCAAAACAGTTCCTGAAAACATTACGCCAAAAAGACGGAAAGAAAACGAAAGGATTTTTGCCAATTCAGATATTAATTCCAGGACTCCAACAATAAAATCCATGAAACCCAGGAAAGGTTTCTTGAAAATCGTTGTAAAATTCAGGAATTTTGAAAAATATCGAAACCCTTGTGCTTTTATTCCTAATACCTGTACCATCACCACAGATATAAGAGCTAATGCAACTGTGAAATTTAAATCAGTTGACAAGCCTCGAAAGAAAGGAGTAACAATACTTCCCTCTCCCTCTGGTGCTTTAGTCCCTTGAAGGATAAACCAATTTCCTCCAATGTTTTGTGTTAAATATCCATGTTCCGAATGGTGCATAAACCCAATTGTTTCCATGCCAGGAATCAATTTTGTGATGTTAGCAACAAATACAAGGACAATAATCGTTGCAAACCATGGGAATATTTGTTTTGTGTATTTTCCAGCGGAGGTCTCGGTCAGGTTATACAACATTTCTACGATCATTTCGAAGACTGCAGTGACTCCCTTAGGGACTAAGTTGCCGCCTTTTAAACCATTTCGCACGAGAAGGGCAAGTAGAATTATGATTAAATCAACCAGTAACAAAGATGGAAGCGTATTTACTAAATAAAAATCTCCGATTACTGGTAACGTAAATATTGGCTCTTGCAGTATTCTCTCTGGAGCTACTTGAATATGCGGTTGGATTGGCACAGCAATAAATTGAACAATAATGATCGATAAGAAGATTAGGCCAAAAATCCACCAGCGATTTACACCCCAACGCCATTTTTTAGTTCTTTCCAATGTCTGCCTCCTTCGGATCTTTGGTAGAATCAGTTGGTTTGATTCTGATTTTGGATGTAGCAAAACGTACCACAATTATCATAACTGCTAAAGAAATTGGAATACTTACAATTAATAATCCTACCGTGAACAATGGTTTGGTTTGATAAAAATTATCCAACCAAAGTCCCCCCAATACTGCAGCAATTATAATTATTAAAGTCAAGCAACCAACCTGTCCCGCAACACTTGCAAGCGTAAGATTAAGTAACCGGGTTTTACGTTCAGTCGGTGCAGGTTTCTCAGATTGCATACCAAATGATTATATCATTACAAAAATTAAACCGTCAACGAAGAGAGATCAAATTTGTTGAAGCAAAATTCAGCCAACTGATCCATGGTGTGTATACAACACCCAATACGACAATTCCCAAAACGCAAATGATTAAAGCTAAACTCCAGCTTGGAGAAATTCTTAATTTCTCAGATTCTTCTCCAGAAGAAAAAGCTGTTCTTAACAAATTCAAATAATAAAATAGACCTATAAATGAGTTAACTACGCCAACCAATACCAACCAAACCATACCAGCTTCAATACCTGCAGCAAACACAAGTATTTTGCTGACAAAACCACCGAAAGGTGGAATTCCAGATAAGGAGAGTATCGAAATTAGGAAGGCAAAAGCTAATCCGGGTGAACTCTTGATAAGACCGGTCAAATCCGAAATTTGACTTGATCCTTTTTGAGTTTCAACGATATGCGCAACTCCAAATGCTGCCAGATTAGTAAACAAATACACAAGCAAGTAATACATTGCAGCTTTAAAACCTAATTGGCTGCCAGATGCTACACCAATTAATATGTATCCTGCATGAGAGATGGAAGAATATGCTAGTAGTCTCTTAAGATCTTTTTGTAGTAATGCCAAAAGGTTGCCAACTAACATGGTTGCTGTTGAAAGGATCATCACCAACACCATCCAGTTTTGAGGATTGGAAGAAAATGTTGTCATTAAAAATCGCATTAAGACAATGAAACCGGCACTCTTGGATGCAGTCGATAGAAATCCTGATATTGGTGTTGGTGCGCCTTGATATACATCCGGCGCCCAAAAATGAAATGGAAATGCTGAGACTTTAAATCCAAACCCAGCGACAACCATAAGAAGTACAAGGATTTGAATCCCCATTGGGATTAAACCTGCTGAAATCGTTTCTGAAATTTTAAATAGGTTTGTATCCCCGCTAAAGCCATACAAAAAGCTAAATCCATAAAGCATGATTGCAGAGGTCATAGCCCCAAAAAACAGGTACTTTAATCCTGATTCTACCGAAGATTGATCTTTCTTCATAAAACCAGCTAGAACATATAATGGAATGGATGTAGTCTCAATGGCTAGATATAACATAATTAGGTCAGATGCGGCAGCCATTAAATTCATTCCGATTACACTTGCGAGTAAAAGTGCCAAATAATCTGCTGAAAATTCGAATTTATTTTGATTTGTGGAAAAAAGAACAGTTAAGATTGCTCCGATAATAATAATTATCTGGAAGAAATAGCTGGCTGCATCAACCTGCAACATTCCACCCCAGGCTGAATGTTGTTCCGATCCAGGATTCAAAAATCCTAATTTTATAACGAGGATTAAAGATAACCCTATCGCTACGAACCATCCCAGAAAGTTTTTATCATTCTTTTTAAAAACACCTAGCAGTAGAGTAAACCCAATTAAGAGCAGTAATCCAATCTCAGGTAGTATTGCCAAAAAATCGTTGGAAGGAATGGATACAAACTCCATTAAACACCTCCTAAAAGCGCTAATATGTGATTCACTCCGGATTCAATCAACGGAACCATTAATTGTGGCAGTAAACCTATTCCGATCATAAAGAGGCTTAGTAAACCAATGGCGATTTTGTCTTTGGTAGATATGTCATGAACACTAGCTTCATATTGTGCAGGTAATTCACCAAAAAAAACTTTTCTTATTGTTAGTAATATATAAGCAGCAGTTATAACGATCGAAATTATGGCTATAATCGCCACAATAGGAGCTACTTGCCAGGCGCCCATATAAATTGGTATTTCTGCGATGAACCCAGATAGTCCGGGCATACCCATTGACACAAGACCAGCAATTATGAAACCAAAAGCGGCAAATGGCATCTTCTTTGCCAAGCCGCCTAAAGATGCAATATCACGTGTATGTGTTTGATCGTAGACCATCCCAACGATAGAGAAGAAGAGAGCTGTCATAACACCATGTGAAAACATTTGCAGTCCAGCACCTAGTAAACCATTGTAGTTTAATGATGCAAATCCGATCAAAACCAAACCCATGTGTGAAACAGAAGAAAAACCAATAACGTATTTAAAGTCTTTTTGAATCATCGCGATAAATGCACCATACACCACATTGATCGTGGCTAAAACCAAAATCCAGGTAGACCAATAACGGGCTCCTTCAGGCAGCAACATGATTGCAACACGTAAAGCTGCAAATACACCCACTTTCATTTCAACACCGGCTAAAAGCATCGATATGGCAGTTGGTGCTGCAACGTGGCCATCCGGTGCCCAACTATGGAATGGGAAAATACCCCCCAAAATAGCAAATCCGAGAAATATAAATGGAAACCATAATTTTTGAACGCTTGCTGCAAAACCCGCTTTTTCCAAAATTAATAAGTCAAATGATCGTTCGGGTGAAACAAAATAAATTGCCAGTGAACCAACAATTGCAAACATGGTACCTATAAAAAGATATAAGGTTAATTTCATGCCGCCGTATACACGTGTTTGTGGTGAACCCCAAATCACAATCATTAAATACTTTGGAAACACCGCAATTTCCAAAAAGAAAAATAACATGAAAAGATCTAAAGAAGAAAATACACCTAAAACACTGGTTGCCAAAAACATCAAATAAGCAAAAAACTCTTCTGGACGATCATTTATTTTCCAGGATACCAGCACACCAGTAAAAACAACCAGACCTGTTAACACGAGCATCGCAATGCTAATACCATCAACTCCCAGATGATAGGAAATTCCTAATTCCGGTAACCAGGAAAATTGCTCGACAAATTGGTATCCAGCGTTTTCAATGGAGTAGGTAGCCCATAAAATGAATGTAAGCACCAATACAAGACTCGCTGCGACCAAGGCGACCGGGCGAATGGCTTCCGGTTTTTTTCGACCAAAGATCAAGATCGCGATACCAGCGAATAATGGAATAAAAATGAGAATACTCAGGATTGGAAATCCCATTCCTTCACCTCTTTAAAAAAACAAAATAACTGCATTATTAATCATATTTAAGATCCATGATGGCCAGATCCCAATCCATAACATTAAAAACATCAAGGGTGCAATTACAAAAATCTCGCGGACATTAATCTCTTTTAATTGCAGCCATTGATTATTTCTCGGGCCATGTAATAATCCTGCAATCGCTTTCAAAACATATGCACCCGTAAAGAAAAGACCGATCATGCTCAGCGCGGTTGCTAATGGGAAAATATCCCAAGCGCCTCGTACAACCAAAAATTCAGAAACAAATCCGTTCAAACCAGGTAATCCTAAGGAAGACATAGAGGTAAAAATAAATATCGCACCATAAATTGGTAGTATTGCCCAAAGTCCACCAAAATCATCCAATTGCCTTGTGTGGGCACGATCATAAATTACACCTACCAGGAAAAACATTCCAGCGGACGATAATCCATGATTGAACATTTGCAGAATTGAACCATTTAAGGCGATATTAGCGCTTTCAATAATTCCCTTATCACCAACATTCATGGCATATGCTGCTGCTGCTATTCCCAACACTACAAAGCCCATGTGGTTTATAGATGAGTAAGCAACAAGTCTTTTTAAATCCTTTTGAGCAAATGCAGAAAGTGCTCCAAAAATAATCGCTGCAGTTGCCAATCCAGCTAAAATACCGGCATAACGTTGAGACTCAATGGGAAATAACGGGATTACCAGTCGAATAAAACCATATGCACCTAGTTTCAGCAGAACACCTGCTAAGAGCATGGATCCTGCAGTTGGTGCTTCGGTGTGAGCATCCGGAAGCCAGGTATGAAATGGCCAAATTGGTACCTTGATCGCAAAAGCAATGACAAACGCCCAAAAAGCAATTGCTTTAATTGTGGGTAGTGAAAGACCCAATGGTACAGTTGAAAGAAATCCTGATTGAGAAATATTCGGCCAAAGTTCAAATAATTTAACAAGGTCAAAGGTTCCGGTTGTAAGTCCAATCATTTGTATGGATAACAACAAACCAAGTGAACCACCCATTGTGAAAAGAATAAATTTTAGACTGGCGTAGTTTCGGTTTTTACCACCCCATTGTGCAATTAAGAAATACATGGGAACAAGGCCGATTTCCCAGAATAAAAAGAAAACCAGAAGATCCAACGAGACAAAAACACCCAAAACTCCTGTTTCCAAAAACAGGAATAATGCCATATAAATCTTTATTTTTTCTTTAATTCCAAATGAAGCCAAAATAGCAAGTGGTGTCAAAATAGTTGTCAACAATACCATCGGTAATGAGATTCCATCAACTCCAAAATGGAATGATGAGCCAATTGCAGAAAACCACGGAGCAATAAATTCAAATTGAAAACCACCTAATGCTTTGTCGTATCCAAACCAAACAAACAACGAAGCAATAAAAGTGATCAGGCTGCCTGCTAAAGCTGTCCATTGCACGAATCGTATTTTAGATTCCGGTAAAAAGAGCAACAAAATTGCAAACAAACTGGGAATCATCAGGATGTACAGCAGGAGTGAATTATTCATAAATTTTTCCTTTTCCTTTCCCAGACACTAGAATATGATAATTAAAAAGATCACACTTCCAAGTAACGACAAAGCCAAAGCTAGAAACATATAGTCCTGAACTTTTCCCGTTTGTGTGATACGAATTTCAGACCCAATAAATTTTGTCGATTTTGCCAGGTTATCGCCACCACGATTAATAACCGGTACATCAAATTTCTGTCTCAGGAAATTCCCCGTCCATAATCCAAAGTTTGATATACCGTGTAAAATACCATCAATAATTTTCAAGTCCATCCAGATATAAACTACTTTTTCGGCAATCCATTTTGCAGGATTGATAAAGACCTTTGTGTAGAACTCATCGATATAGTATTTATTTTCAAGCATTTTATAAATACTTCCGAGAGACCACACCATTGGATCTTCTGTTTTCTTCTCCATCCTACGATAAACTAAATAACCGGTAAATAATCCTCCCAGGCTAACAAACAAGGATGTAAATAGTGGGATGAGACTATGGTGTTCAACGGCATGTTCACCACCGTGAAGCATTGATCCAACAAAGTCAGAAAACCAATTTGGCAAAAGTCCGCCAAGACCGGGAAATGCTTTTGGAATCCCAACCCAACCAGCAGCTATTGCGAAGAAGGACAAAACAATCAATGGCAAAGTCATTGTAATGGGTGTCTCATGTGCATGGGAAGCTGCATTGGTTCTGGGTTTACCAAGGAAAACTAAAGTGATTTGCCTCATGGTGTAAAAGGCTGTCAAAAATGCTGAAACTGCCAGAACAATAAATACCACCAAAAAACTACCATTGAACGCACTGGAAAGAATTTCATCTTTTGACCAGAATCCAGCAGTAATAATAGGGAAGCCGGAAAGTGCTAATCCTCCAATGACAAAAGTTGCGAATGTAATCGGCATCTTTTTATATAATCCACCCATATTAAACATATCCTGAGGGTCAATATGCTCACCTTCATGATATACACCATGCTCCATACCGTGAATAACAGATCCGGATCCTAGAAATAGTAATGCTTTAAAGAATGCATGTGTTACCAAGTGAAATGCGGCGGCTACATACGCTCCAATCCCTAAGGCAGCAATCATGTAACCTAATTGAGATATCGTTGAATAGGCAAGAACACGTTTTATATCTCGTTGCGACAGCGCTATCGTCGCTGCAAATAATGCCGTAAAAGATCCAATAATTGACATGACTAACATTGGTGTTGTTAAAACTGTTCCGCCTTCCCACCCAGCTGAAAGAATGGGGAAAAAACGGATGGCAAGATAAACACCCGCAGAAACCATTGTGGCAGCATGGATCATCGCAGAAACTGGTGTCGGACCTTCCATGGCATCTGGTAACCAGACATGTAACGGAAATTGTGACGATTTTCCAACAACACCAATAAATATCAACAAACCAATCAATGCAGCCCAAGACATTCCAAAAAATGGGGAAGCGTTTTGAACCAGTGACTGTAATACTTTTTCGGAGAATATGACTTCGTACTGAAGGCTTCCTGCGATTGTATATAAAGAAGCCAGGCCAATTAACATGAAAACATCGCCAATTCTTGTTGTAAGAAATGCTTTGATTGCAGCAGCCCTGGCTGAAGGTTTAGCATACCAGAAACCAATCAACAAGTAAGAGCATAAGCCCATTATTTCCCAGCCAATATAAAGCGTCAACAAATTATTACTGACAACAAGTAAATACATGGCAAAGGCAAAAAGGCTGATAAATGCAAAAAATCTTGCGTACATTGGTTCAATTGACATTACTTTGTGTGATTGGGCGTTAGCGCTTTCAACCGTCGCCCCATGTGGTGGGAGACCTGGCTGATCATGATCACCTTTGGGTTGACCGTAGTTATGGTACCCAATACTGTATACAAAAATCATCAGAACTGTCCAGGCGACGAAAAATAAAGTAATCGCAGAAAGCGCGTCGATCTGAACACCAATTTTCAAAAATGTATCTGCGGTTGGTAACCAATTAATGGAGCTAACCAATGGCTTTTGTAACACACCTTTTGGGCCAATAGCCCAAACAAATATGAACATACTGAGAAGCCAGGATAAACCTGCGGCTATAATCGCTAATGAATGACTCAGTTTATTTGACCGATTTGCGAAAAGAACGATCACAAAAAAAGCTATTAAGGGTGGTACGGGGACCAACCAGGTTAACAATTCATAATTCATATTCACCCGTCTCCTCTAACCCTTTAATGTATTCATATCAGCTGCAACAATTGACTTATTATTCCGAAAAACTGAAATAATAATTGCTAAAGCAACAGCAGCTTCAGCTGCTGCGGCAATCACCACAATTGCAGCAAAGACCATGCCGTTAATTTCTATCGCACCATTTACCTGAGAATGATAGTGCCAAAATGCAAGAATATTAATATTAACAGCATTCAGCATTAATTCAACACCCATTAATATTGCGATCGAGTTCTTTCGCACCATAGCGCCATATAAACCTAACAAAAAAAGAATTGCAGCCAAGATGAGGTACCAGGAAAGTGGAATCATGATTTTTTCTCTCTCCTCTGATCAAAGGCTATGAAAACACCACCCAACAAGGCTGCCAAAAGTAAAACTGAGGCGGTTTCAAAAGGAAGTGCAAAACCTTGTGGATCGACCAATCCTGTTCCAAATGCTAATACTGCATCCTGACCCGGAATATTCAGAGCTTGCAACCGCGTATTGAAACCTGGCCAGGTCGATATTTGCGTGATGATAATGAAGAAAATGATAACCACCATAACAAGAGCAATTCCCCATGATCGATTTGTCTGGGTTTCTGCGACACTCATAATATTATGTGTTAACATAACTGCAAAAATAATTAATATCGCAATTGCCCCAATGTACACCAAAATCTGTACAGCTGCAAAGAAACTTGCTTCCAAAATAGCAAAAATGGAAGCGACTCCTAATAAAGCCATAATCAACCACAACGCTGAATGAAGTAAATTTCTTAAACTCACAACCATGAGTGCTGAGAATATGGTGATCAAAGCAAAAACAACAAAAAACAATTGTTGAACACTCATCCTTTTATCCTCTGGAAACGTCTTTTGAAAAGAGATTATCTGGTTTTGCAACGGGGCGTGTACGAGATCCAACTTCTGCAACGACTTTCTTCTTATTTTGATTATTCAATATTCTAAAACTGAGAAAGAAAAGTCCCAAATTGATGATCAAAATAACCAGATACTGCATATTTTGCCCAACGGGTTCAACCAGCTTGCTAAATAAAATTACTAACATGAAAAGAACCAGCGATATAGGTGTCAAGAATTTCCAATTTATATTCATCATTTGATCAATTCGATACCGCGGAAAACTTCCCCGAATCCAAACCCCTAAAAACCAAATGATCAAGGACTTTGCGATCAGATAAAATGCTCCTAAGACAGGAATTGCTTCTGCTCCTGGCCCTTTCCAGCCACCCAGGAACAATGTTGAAAATATTAATGCCGAAGTAAAAGCGCGTAAGAAATCAGCTACATAAAACATTCCAAATTTAAGCCCGGAATATTCAATATTAAAACCCGCAACTAACTCAGATTCTGCCTCAGCTAAATCAAAAGGAGCGCGGCCATTTTCCGCAATTGAAGCAATAAAGAATATCAATGCCCCAAATGGAAGCACGAGAATATAAGGAATATTTTGAGCATTCACAATGTCGTTCATTGACATTGAACTACTCAAGAGTACAGGAATTAATAAAATAATTGCCATTGGAACTTCATACGAGATCATTTGAGCAGATGCTCGAAAAGCTGATATAAGTGCATATTTATTATTTGAACCCCATCCAGCCATCATAACGCCAACTTCACCAAGCCCCCCCACAGCTAAAAGAAAAATGACGGCCACATTCAAATTTGACCCATAAACAGTGTTGGAAAAAGGAACGATTGCCCAAACCATTAATACTGAGGCAACCAGGACAATTGGAGCAAGATGATATGGGATCGGATCAACCCCAGTAGGGATAATATGCTCTTTGATAAAGATTTTTACCATATCGGCTACCGATTGAAATATTCCCCATGGACCAATTTGATTGGGACCTACCCGATCCTGTAATCGGCCGATAATTTTTCTTTCCGCCCATATGAAAAATAAGGTCATCAATAAAGCGCTAATACCAAGTACGGCAGCTCCAATAAGGTATAAAAGAAATGTAGCCCAATCCGTGGCCATTCCCCAATTGCTGAACAAATTCGTTATCCAGTCACTAATTGCAATTATTGGATCCCGTAAAAAATCAATCAAATTCATCCCAGATAATCTCCTTATTTAGTACCAGGATAAGGCGCCTTTACGCCAGACATAAAGAAAACCACCAAATAATATTGAAATGAATATGATCGCCTCAATGACCATAAATAATGTCGCCTGGTTGTAGGCAACTGCGATTGGAAATAAAAAAACAGTTTCAACATCAAAAATTAAGAAAACCAAAGCATAAAGGTAATATTGTATACGAAATTGAACCCATGTTTTATCATAGGTTTCCATACCACATTCATAAGCAGAGTTTTTAATTTTATTGGGTTTTTTGGGTGAAAGGATCCTTGCTAAAAGGATCGCAACTGCAGGTAAAGCCAAAGAAATGACAACAAAAATACCGATATATAGCCATTGGTTGAGCATATCTTCTCCTGAATGTTTAATCTGCCGGGTAATAATAAATTTTAAATGCCCCGCCCAACTAGTGTGATAATTTTATCACAAATAACTTTAATGCAAATGAATGAATGCGGCTAATTATGTGTTTTAAGGCAAAATAAATCCATTATTTATTATTAGTTCCACTTCCAATTAAAATCAATATTGTGCTGACCAATAGAAGTGTAAAAGCAAATACCCGGATAAAAATAACCGGGAATCCAAGTATATTCGTAATTGTAATTTTTATTGGCTTTGCTAATAGTACTTCTTTCATTTTCTCTGAAGTTTGGTCTTTTGGAACCAGATTCATGTATAACCATAAAGTTCCATCGTATTCACCTGCTCGATTAGAAGAAATGTCCCAATTAAATTTTATTTTTTGACCAGGTCGAATATTCTTACTTAACAAACCCTCTGGTTCAATTCTCATTCCTGCTAAATCAACTCTGGCTTCCAAATTAATATTAAATTGATTCACTGGCAATTCAATCTCTTGTAATCTTGAAGTAGTCGATTGGTCAATTAAAGGTCGGAAATCCTGAGCTAATGAAACATTTATTTGAATCGAGTCTTTTTCTCCAGTCCGGATACTTTCTGGCCACCGAATAGAAATTTGATTATCTTCAAGCATTTGCATTTCATTATTACGATTTGAATTCATCCAGTAAATTATGGCAAAAGCTGCCAATAAAAATATAAAAAGCAAAATCGGTTTATTAGTTTTCATATTTTCAAAGGCCTATTAATTCAGATGAAAGAGGAATAAAAGCCGAACTTTCAAAAGGAGAGATAGGTACAATTTGAAAATTTATTGGATTTGGGCGAAATCCAAAATACAATAACACTAAGGCAAGAATGAATAACATTATCCAAATCATTCTTATAAGTAATTTCAATTGGTTTTTATTCAGCATACAATTTACATTCAAAAACATCTTCGAGTTCAGATAAAACAATGGATTTTTGTTCTGTTTCGGATGTCTCATTTGCAATTTTTTGAAATAACACACAAGTTCTCTCTTGTAAATTTCCAGTTAAAGAAAGAACTTCCAAGCTATATCTTCTCACTTGATCCCATTGATTTAGATGAGCATAAGCTTCAATGAAAGGGAATAATTCGCGGCCGTGTTCAGGTTTTTCGTTGGCGTTTTCAGCATCTTTTTTGATATTATCCACCTCTTCCCAATTTTCGAATTGGTTTGCCAATTCGGCTTTTTGAAAGAAGTAACACCAATTATGGATTGTCTCAGCCCCAAACAATTGATCAACAACTTTGTTGTTTAGTTTTTCATTATTTGCAATACGATCCACGTGAGAGATTGAGAAAAGGTCCCTGACCTCAGAATCCAAACCAGGCAAATAGGCATCATCCGGATTTACGATCCAGATACATCTTTGTTCTGGAGCTTCATAAAAAACTATTGCATCGGAGGTCGAACCTTCAAAAGATAAAGACCTCAAAGCGGTATGAATAGTACCACCATCTTTGAAATCCGAAATCCTATAGTGACGGTGGCGTAATGCACTTAAATAAACATATGGTAGTTCCTGGCTTTTTAATTCTTTGCCATAAATCGAATTGAAAGCATACCAGATGGAGTACTCGCTAACCATTCCAAAAGGTAACTTTGGAGAAAGAATCGCCGTCCCTTCCTTTAAGGAAGGAGCACGCCATATAATCTGCCGATAAAATCGTTCCTGATCCAACCAGTTATTTTGAAAATCATTAACAATCCTAACTTGATACGAAATTGAAATAGCTAAAATCGCTGCAATAATAGTTTGGCTAATTTTATTATTTCGCGAAATCCAGGTCCAGAAGATGACAATAAGCAGGCTTACACCCAGCATGGGTGCGATTGCAAATCGATCCGACCACAATCCAACAGTTACCTGTCGCCCAATCGCCCAAACAGGTACTCCACCAAAACCAATTGCAAGAATAGAAATGACTAATCCATTAAGAAAGAACGGATCATTTTTTTCTTTTATATTTGTCTTCCATCTTGAATAAATGAAAAAGCATAAACCAGAGATCGCGATTCCGAAAATAAAAGATATAAGATAAGTCCTGGACGAAAAATCAATTTCAGCTGGCGCGATCGGTAATCCCCAAACTGTAAATAATAAATAGATCACATCTTGTGTCATCATTTGCAAAAAGATGACAATCGTTTGAATTGGTTGAGCAATTATTCCTAGTAAAAAATCAGGATTATTCCCACTTTGACCACCATTTAGTTTGTCTAACAACCATAAACGATAAATTACAAAAATCAATAATACAAATAAATACGGTAGCCATTTCTTAAGAATTAGATAAAAAACTCTTCTATCACGATTCGCGACTCTATTGGTCAATAAAAATAAAATAACCGGTCTTAATATTTCCAGACCAACGAAGTATTCCATCGTTAAGAGACTGAGTAAGGAGGAAAAAACACCCAAAAAAGTTAATAGTGTTCTTCGGTGTTCAAGCTTTTGAGACCAGACCATGGCTGCTAATGAAAAATTAAATAAACCGTAAGTAACAAAATGTTGGCAATATGCAATGGAAACTGATTGAGAAAAAAAACCCGGGTAGACTGACCAGAGCAAAGTTACCCATCCAATTTCCCGGTCATGGTTCGGAAACATTCCTCTACAAAACACCCATAATCCAAAAGCTGCAAACCACCTGGCTAAAATTCCATAGATTTGCCATAAATAAGGATAATTTTGTAAGAGAGGTAATGGAAGAACATACGTCCAAATTGAAAAAGGTCGATCGAAAACGTAATAATTCCAAAATACATTCAAAGAATCGATATTGGATAACAAAACTGCTTGCCAATCATCCCAATATACCCCCATACGAAAAAACTGATACCCATAAATAATAAAAACAAAGAATAAAAGTAGAACCGGAAAATATCTTTGTGAAAATAGATTTTTTTGTCTTATCGAATTGATCATCAATTTAATCCTGACACAAAATATACCTAATTATAGTCAAAAAGCGTCTTTCAAATATCAAGACGCTTTTTGACTGCTTATATAAAGAACTATTATCCAATATAAATTTCTACTTTAGTCCCGTCTTTATCATCGACATCGATATATATTGGCTCTTGTTTGTTTATTTGCTGATCAATTGATTGAAGCATTACTTCAAGATCTTGTGATCCGAATTTTCCCGGAATATTGATTTTAAAAACGCGAATAACAGATAATGCAAATTTAAGTGGTAAAGGGAAACCCAAAACAATCCTTTGTGGTTTTTCTCCGGCCGGCTGACGTATGAAAATATGAATCCAGCGTGAACGCTCCAGAACCCAGGAAAAATAAATCAGGAAGATGCCAATTCCTAAAGGAATAAAGGAGAACCAAAATCCAAAGCCCATCCCATCATTTTGGAAACTTCGGTAAAGCCAATTGGCTGAAAAGGCAGTTGTGATTACTCCCAATAATAGTGGTAATATCCAAAATATCACACCCCATCCAGGTTTGTTCGGAACATTTTTGAATTCATCTCCGTCATCTTCCAGGCCTACAACTGACTCAACTGTTAGTTTAGCAGGGTCTCCCTCGTTCAATTTTTCGATCTCACTCAATAGTCGAGATGCAGATTCCAGACTTATTTCCCCGGTTTCTACTTTTTTTAAAATACTCAATCGAAAATCTTCCTTTACCATGTAAACCTCAATTTGTTTATGATTGTTCTAAGGCATTTAATAATTTGTCGGCTTCTTCTGCAGTAATTTTCTTATCTTGAAGCATTTTTAAAATCATCATTTTCTCTTCTTCTGAAACAGCATTTTTTGTGGGTTTTGGGATAGAAGATTCTGAGTTTCTTTTCTGCGATTGTTCGCCCAAATTTGTAAAGCTATCGAAGTTATTTCTAAACTTTACATCTAATTTATCCATTGCATTTTGAATTTTCGATTCGATCATTTGCGTCTTCATATTTATTTCATGATTGATTTGATGATTTAGCGAATCAAATTCCAAATCGCCCAAATCAATAAACCTACTCTGTTTTTCCATAATCTCTTCTTCCAGTGTATCCCAGCTATTATCATCGATGCGCATAAATTTTAATTCAAGCCGTGGATCTTGTGATTTGGCATTGATCTTAATACTTCCACCAGCCTTTAAATTTACTAAAGGTCCACCACTACCAAAGGTATGTTCTAATGTGCGATAAATCCCTTTAATAGAGTCTTTGCCGAGATCAATATTATATCCTCCTCCACTTTTTGCCTCCAAACGGAAGTTCGGAACACCTGAATAAGAAATTTTAATATTGCCACCCGCTTTTAATGATGTGTATGAATCTTCAAAATTTGTATTGGATAACACGATGCTGCCACCAACAACGCAGTCTAATCCCCCAGTAATTCCATTAGCATGCAAATCTCCACCTACTTTTTCACACAATATAGATCCATTGTTGTTCATTAGGACCAGGTTTGCGCCAACTTTTTCGATGGTCATTGTTTTTGTGACCGTACCAATTTTTAATCCACCACCCACTCTTTCGATAATTCCTGTTTCTACTTCTTCGATTTCAAGATTACCACCAATAGATTCAATGATAATGTTCAAAAAAAGACCCGAAATTTTACAATTCCCTTTAACACTTTCCAAAAGCAAAATCACATCCTGGGGAGCAGAAATCATACAATCCAATTTACTGTCAATTTCTAATATCCCGTTCGAATTCTGAACATCAATTTTATCAATTGAAGGGAATCTAATTTCAACATCTTCCTGATCCCACTTGCGAATATACAGATTCCTGTAAGCCACAATTTCTAGTTTTTCTACTTTACTAAAAACTTTTTTGTCCATTGCAATACTCCGTTTATAATAATCTAAAGATAGTTTAGCATATATTTAGTATTTGTCAATAACTATTTCAATTTTTTTGAATATCATATTAATAATTCTTAATTTTATAATTAACTTAAGTATTTTTTGAAGAATTCTTAATTTAAATGATGCGTAACAAACGAGTAAAAAAAAGAGCTTCTCTCGAAGCCCTTTGATTTTACAAACCTTTTTTCTTTGCCTTATCCCAAAACTTGTCTAATTCTTCCAGTGAAAAATCTTGTATCGATTTTCCGATTAATTTGACTTCGTTTTCCATGAAATTGAATCGATTTCGGAATCGTAAATTCGTTTCTCTCAAAAGGGTTTCGGAATCTTTTTTATACCACCTGACCAAATTTACCATTGCAAATAGGGAGTCTCCTAATTCTTTTCCGATCTCAATCTCAGTATCTGCCTTTTTTACTTCATCCAGTTCTTCGTACACTTTAGCAAAAACTGGCTCAATCGTTTCCCAATCAAATCCAACCCGAGCAGCACGATCTTGAATTTCCTGAGATTGAGCCAAAGCTGGATATTCTAAAGGTACGCCAGATAAGAGACCATTGTTTTCGATTTTTCCATTTGACTTCCTTTCACCTTCTTTTATCTTCTCCCAGTTTGAAAGAACCGTCTTAACACCATCTACCTCCAGGTCAGTAAAAACGTGAGGATGGCGGCGAATGATCTTGTCATAGATACCTTTGAGAACATCCGTCATTCGAAATTCGCCTAACTCGCTTGCAATCTGTGCGTGAAGGACGATCTGCAACAATAAATCCCCTAATTCTTCACAAATATGTTCAGGGTTGTCTTCATCCAAAGCTGCCAGTGCTTCATAAGTCTCGGATAATAAATGTTTCCGTAAACTTTGATGATCCTGTTCCCGATCCCATGGACAACCATCTGGTGCTCGTAAATGAGCAATCAACTCTTGAAATTCTTCAAATGAAGTTCCATTTAACAAAGGCTCAATATATAAAGATGTCAAAATTCCAATATTTCGATTTCGGTCAATTTCATAAAGACACATTTCTTCTATTTTTTGACTTTTACTTCCAGCACCATGGATTAACTTGACTGGATGTTCATCCGGGAACACTTCCAATAAAGTCTGTTTAACCTCGGCTGCAACCATGCGTGAATATATTTGAGCTACCAGTACAGGCCTGTTTGGAGGGAATTGTGGAAAATTTGCAGAGGCCAATTCCAGTGCATCCATCAGAATTAAATTCGGAAACGGATCCAGTCCTAATGCAGTGAAAGTTGGCTCAAGAAAACTCACTGCTTCCATTACACGAACAGGAATATTTTCTAGTTTCGCTCTTTTTACAATTTCTGGAGAAGTACTTTCAGCTACGAAAGGGTGGCCTGGAACAGCATAAGTTACTGAACCTTTTTCATGCGCCAATCGGATAATCTCATCTACGATTGCCAAATAGACATCTTCAAATTTATCGAATTTTTCATAATAAGAATCAAATGAATGGATTTTGATTGATTTTGGTAATCCAGCTACTGCAGGATGTTGGATTGTTCGAAGATAAAGTTCATCAACTAAATTTAACCATTCTACTGTTTGGTTAGTCAATAATTCAGGACCAGCAGGACCCAAACCAAGTATCGTTATTCCTCGAAATAATTCAGTCATCTCAGCCTACACCCTTCAAATAAAACAAATCAGAACTTGAGAAGATTATAACAACCTCCTCAAGTTCTGTTGAAATCCAGGTTGGAAATTCCAGCCTTAATGTTTTTAACGTTTTGTGTATGTTGGTGCTTTACGTGCGCGTTTTAAGCCTGGTTTCTTGCGTTCTTTGACTCTCGCATCACGTGTAAGTAATCTTGCTTTACGTAATAAGGTCAAATTCGTTTCATCCATTTTAATGAAAGCGCGAGCAAGTCCTAATCGGACAGATTCAGTCTGACCTGTTACTCCGCCACCCATGACTTTGACACTAACATCAAATGTCGCTCGGTCACGATCTATGGCAGAAAACGGAAGCAATATTGACTCAATATCGCCTAAACGGCCAAAATATTCTTCAACCAATCGTTCATTGACAGTAAATTTTCCTGATCCGGCCATTACACGGACTCTTGCTGTGCTTTGTTTTCGTCGGCCAATACCTTCATAGTATTGATTCATACTCATGCTCCTTCTTAAGCTACGGCTACAGGTTTTTGAGCTTCATGTGGCTGCTCATTACCGCTATAAATCCGCAAACGTTTCATTAATCGGTGTCCCTGCTTGTTGTGAGCGAGCATGCCCCACACAGCCGCACGAATTACACGATCCGGATGTATTTCCATTTGTCGGGCCAAACCTACGCTCTTTATGCCACCGGGATAACCCGAGTGATGGTGATACATTTTTGTGCCTAATCGTTTTTGATCGATGTCTAATTTCTCTGCATTGATAACGACAACAAAATCACCCATATCGACACCCGGTGTAAATGTTGGCTTGTGTTTTCCCAACAAATAACGGGTGATTTGCGTGGCTAGGCGACCGATTTTCTGGTTGCTTGCATCAACAATCAACCAGTTCGATTCCGGTATACCTTTTATGACAAAAGTCTTATCCACGATATTTATCTCCATTTACTAATTTGCGATTGCTTTTTAGTTAGAACCAGGTGTTTGATATTTCACCTCTACCAAAATTAATCCGTTGGGCTTCGCCAATCCAGGAAGTTGTAGAAATTGGGTTTCTACTCCCTGCTCAAACTTTTCCAGGTCCCATAACCCCTGTCCAATTTTTACCTGTAAGTAAACCAGCCTCCGTACCATATGGTACAAAAAAGCATTTGCCCTCACAGAAAAAAGAAATTCATCAGTTTGCACTTGGGACCATTCAGCTTCCATAATCGTCCGAATAGTATGACCACCTTTTTGGGTAGGCGCACCAAATGCTGAAAAATCATGGGTACCGAGCAAAGACTTCGCAGCCTGTTGCATTGGCTCAAAAAACACCGGAGGCCACACTCGCCACGCAAATCGATCGCGCAACGGGTTTCTGTTTGGTTGACAGTAAATGCGGTAATGATAGCAACGTGATATCGCATTGTAACGGGGGTGGAAACCATCATCTGCCACCCTTACCGCATTTACCGCAATGTCTTCGGGCATTTTTGCATTCAAAGCTTTCAACAAGGTTTCTAAATCGTGTTGCCAATCAAGCTCAAATGTAATTACCTGCCCAGAAGCATGAACTCCGGTATCAGTTCGACCAGCGCAAAGAATTGATTTTCCCGTCCATTTAAATTGACGGAGAACATTCTCAATTTCTAATTGCACTGTTCTTGCATCTCCCTGGCGTTGAAAACCAAAGAAATGCGTCCCATCGTAAGCAATTTTTATTTGGTAAAGTGCCATTCCTTCCGGTCTTTTCCGGTTGGATTATTCTTCCACCAACTCCATCAGAACCATATCTGCGGCATCACCCTGACGGGGACCTAGTTTCAGGACCCGAGTATAACCGCCGTTTCGATTGCTGAATCGTGGTGCAATATCATCAAACAATTTTTTCACAATTACGGGATCATTCCCGATACGCGAAGCAACCAATCGGCGAGCATTGACTTTTTCAATATCGCTGCCTTTTGCGCTATTTCGCGCTACAGTAATTAATTTTTCAGCCTCACTTCGGATCGCTGCTGCTTTTGCACGAGTTGTCTGAATTCTTTCATGTGTAAACAGTTGTCGAATCAAAGTTCGGCGTAAGCTTATTCGCTGGTCTTTCGTTCGACCAAGTTTATATCCTGCTACATGATGACGCATTGTAGTTTACTCCGTATCCTCTTCATCTTCATTTTGTTGTAAAAAGCCTTTTTCAACCATTTTTTGTCTTAGTTCATCCAAGCTTTTTTCACCGAAATTGCGGATGGACATAACAGCTTCATCGCCTTTTTCCAACAAATCCAACACATCACCCACTGTAGTTACACCAGTTCGTTTCAATGAATTGAATACACGCACTGATAAATCTAAGTTCTCAATAGGGGTTTCCGCTGCTTCACTGGTTAATCGGCTACCGCCAGATGTCTCTAGTTCGGTTCCTACAACAAATGCTTCTTCTGAAATACCAGAAATGAATCTTAAATGATCGATTAATATTTTCGAAGCTTCCCCAAGAGCTTTTTCTGGTTCAACCGTACCATCTGACCATATTTCCAGTTCTAATCGATCAAAGTTAGTACTTTGACCAACACGAGCCGAGCCTACCGTGTAATTCACTCTTCGAACTGGGCCATAAATTGCATCAACTGGTAATTCCCCAATTGGCAATCGCCCACTTCGATCGGATGAAGGTGAATAGCCACGACCACGTTCAACAGTCATGTCAATTTCCAACCGAGTTTGAGCGTTATCCACAGTGAATAAATACAACTCAGGATTTACAATTTCAATCTCAGCAGGTACTTGAATATCGGCGGCAGTAACCACACCTTCTCCACGAACCTCTAAATGTAAATGGGCTGTATCTACATCATGCAAGAACAATCGCAATTGTTTAACTTGCAGCATCACTTGAATAACGTCTTCACGTACGCCCGGAATATCACTGAATTCATGCAAAACATCAGAGATTCTTATTGATGTAACTGCAGCTCCATCCAGTGATGAGAGCAAAACTCTACGTAAAGCATTACCCAGGGTGACTCCGTAGCCCCGCTCGAGGGGACTAATCACAAACTTGCCGTAATTTCTTCCTTCGGCTTCTCGTTCTACTTTAGGCGTTACCATACTACTTAAGGCACACAAGCTCCACCCCTTTCATACAAATCCGTGAATTCATAACTTCACGCATTAGCGCGAGTAATACTCAACGATTAATTGCTCGTCAAGACTTCCGTCTATTTCAGCACGTTCCGGGAAACGTGTAACACGGCCACTGTAACTTTTCAAATCTCGATCCAACCACATTGAAGCTGGTCGCTTTTCGGCGAAATCCGCCATTTCTTTGAAAAATTCCAATTTCTTGGAGCGTTCACGTAAAACCACAACATCACCAACTTTTAGTAACATTGAAGGAATATCGGATTTAATTCCGTTTACAGTGAAATGACCATGATTAACAAATTGACGTGCTTGCGCGCGACTATCTGCCAGACCAAGACGATAGACAACATTATCCAGTCGTAATTCGAGTGATTGAAGTAAATTCAAACCAGTCAAACCACGTTTCTTTAATGATAATGAATAAAACCGACGGAACTGTCGTTCCAAAACACCATAGGTGCGGCGTGCTCGTTGTTTTGCACGTAATTGGCGAGCATAGTCAGAACCACGATCACCACGTGCCGAAGTAGCCTTACCATGTTGTCCAGGTGCCCAATTACGTTTTTCCATTGCGCACTTTGGACTATAGCAGCGTGCTCCTTTGAGGAAAAGTTTTTCCCCTTCACGCCGACACAATTTACATACCGGACCGGTATATCTTGCCATAAATCATCCCTCTCTTTTTATTAGACGCGGCGTTTCTTCGGTGGCCGGCAACCATTATGTGCTACCGGTGTAATATCTGCAATGGACCGGACTTTTAGTCCCATGCCTTGAATGGCACGAATTGCTGACTCGCGACCAGGACCAGGACCTTTAATGATCAAATCCACTTCCTGAACACCCATTTGTTGTGCAACTTTTAATGCTTGTTCTGCCGCTAGGCGAGCAGCAAATGGTGTGCTTTTGCGAGAGCCTTTGAATCCAGCTGATCCAGAACTCGCCCAACAAACGGCATTACCTTGACCATCGGTCACTGTAATAATCGTATTGTTGAATGAAGCAAAAATATGTACCTCTGCTGAGGACAACTGTCGCTTTACTTTACGAGCCGAAGATGAGCGTCTTGCTGTACGTACGTTTTGAGCCATAAATCCTCACTAACCTCGTTTATCAAATTTCTTCATAAAACCATATCATTTGGTTGTTGGGTTGCCGCGGGCGGGAGGGTTTGCCCTTCCCAATCAACCAGAAGACACAGCATTATTTCTTTGTTGCTCCACGGCGACGACCACGGCCGGCTACCGTCTTCTTTGGACCTTTACGAGTACGGGAATTTGTACGTGTTCGTTGTCCACGAGTAGGCAAATTCCTTCGATGTCGTAATCCACGATAACAACCAATTTCGACCAGACGTTTGATATTCATCTGAACAGAGCGACGCAGATCGCCCTCGACTGTGTAATTCTTCGCAATGAATTCACGAAGGATGTTAGCATCGTCTTCAGTCAGGTCACGGACACGGATATCGGGGTTAACACTGGTTGCTGCCAAAATTTCATGAGCCCTTGTTAAACCAATACCGTAAATATACGTTAGTGCTATCTCGATGCGCTTATTGCGCGGTAAATCTACACCTTCAATTCTAGCCATATGTCCTTTACCCCTGTCGCTGTTTATGCTTTGGGTTTTCGCAGATCACAATTAATCTGCCATATCGTTTGATAATCTTGCACTTTGAGCAGCGCTTCTTAATAGATGGTGTTACTTTCATTACAACTCCTCGTAATAATTGCGGAGATTAAAGCCAAAGTCGCAATTATACCTTTTCTACCTTTTTTCGTCCAGGCTTCTCATTGTTTTCCAAAAGAGTCAATATCATAGGTCCATTCTCAGTCACCGCCACGGAATGCTCAAAATGAGCAGTTAGTGACCGATCAAAAGAAATCACAGTCCATTGATCTTTTAGAACACGAGTAGCCGGAGTGCCAACCAGTACCATCGGTTCCAATGCAATCGTCATCCCGGGACGTAAAAGTAAACCGCGCCCTGGAGTACCATAATTCGGAACTTGTGGACCTTCGTGCATTTCTCTACCAACGCCATGTCCTGTATACTCTCGGGTCACAAAAAACCCCTGGTTTTCAACATAGTCTTGAATGGCAAAAGATACATCGCCAACTCTGTTTCCAACCACCATTTTTTCAATACCCACATACAAAGATTTTTCGGTCACATCCAACAATTTTTGAGCAAGATTCGAAATATGACCAACCGGTACAGTTATGGCGGAATCAGCCACAAAACCTTCATAAAATGCACCACAATCAATCGAGACGATATCACCCTCTTTTAAAATTCGACTACCAGGAATGCCATGAACGAGTTCTTCATTCACACTAACGGTAGTACTGGTCGGGTATGGATATGCGCCAGGGTATTTGTAAAATGGAGAGATCACACCATGTTTCTTCAAAACTGCTTCTGCAGCAGCATTCAAATCAGCCGTCGTAGCTCCTGGAATTGCCGCATCAGATGCAGCTTGCAAGGCTTCGGCATTAATCTGCCCGGCCACCCGCATAATTTCCAACTCACGACTTGATTTAATGCTAATCTGACGTTCCCAAGACATTTTTTAACCTATCTTCAATTTTATTTCCGCAAGCAATTTCTTTGTAACCTCTTCGATGGATAAAGTTCCATCAATTTCAGCCAAAAGATTCCTACCGCGATAATACTCAATTAGAGGAGATGTTTGAGTCAAATAAACGTCTATTCTACGTGTAACAGTTTCAGACTTATCATCTTCGCGCTGATACAATTTAGAACCATCTTTATCACAATAGCCTACAACGACAGGGGGATTAAATTGTTCATGATAAACATACCCGCAAGTCGGGCAAGTCCATCGTCCACTCAATCGTTCAATTAAAATCTCAGGGGCAACGGAAATGTAAGGAACACAATCTATTCCAACACCCCATTCTGCAAGCATTTTGGATAAAGCTTCAGCTTGTGCAGGAGTACGTGGAAAGCCATCCAATAACGCGCCATCCACACAATCCGGCCGACTTAATCGATCTTGAATCATGGCAATTGTTAGATCATCAGGCACTAATTCACCTCGACTCATAAATTCATTCGCCTTTTTTCCCAACTCGGTTTCATTTTTTAAATTTTCTCTAAAAATATCACCAGATGAAATGTGGGCTAAATTAAGAGTTTTGGAAATTATTTGTGCTTGAGTCCCTTTTCCAGCTCCTGGAGGGCCTAACAATACGATAAAACTTGCCATGATTCTCCTTTTTTTAAAAATTATCCTCTAATCAAACTTTCGTCATAACCATGTAACTTCAACTCAGTTTCAATGATTGTAAATGTATCACGAACCACACCTACGACGATTAAAAGACCTGCAGATCCAATCAGAAAGACACTTGCACCACTAACGCTCGCAGGAAGCAAGAAATTAACGATGTAAGGAGCAACGGCCACCAGCCCGAGGAAAAATGCTCCTGGGAAAGTAATCCGGCGTTGAACCTTGGTCAGGTACTTTTGAGTTGGAGCACCACGTAATACACCTGGAATTTGTGCACCCTGTTTCTTAAGATTGTCGCCATAATTCTGTTGAGCAAATAAAACATCTGTGTAGAAAAAAGTAAACGCAACAACCATCAAGAAAAACATAATCGAATAGCCAATTCCTTGACCATTGAAAAGGTTGTATACACCATTTGAAAATCCTGCCACCCAAGTTGTCTTACTATTAATAAAATAGGATGCAATAATCGCCGGAAATGTAATGATGGATTGTGCAAAAATCAAAGGTATCATACCTGCCATATTTACCATTAGAGGTAAATTACTGCGTACAGGCATGGACATTCGATTTCCAATTCTTCGACCAGGGAACAGAACAGGAACATTGCGTCTTCCTTGTTGAACAAACACAATCGCAAAAATTGTCAAAACAAGGATCACAGCCATCAAGATGAACAGCCACCAGCCATTTTGTGCATCAGATAATAAACGTAGTAAATTTGATGGTATTTTAGAAACAATACCGGCAAATATGATTAAAGAAAGACCTTGATTAGGAATACCATATTCCGATATCAATTGGCCTAACCAAATGCCAAACATTGTTCCCGCCATCATACTGATCAAAATAGTTAATGTAGGAATTAAACTTGAGCCAGATAGTCCATAGGTAAATGTCAGAATTGATTGACCACCCATTTGTTGTGCCATTGAATTAAAGATATTGATTTGACCAATAGCAGATAACAAACCCATAGGGACCGTCAGGATCATTGTCCATCGTTCCATCCATTTTTGTCCCTCGCGAGGATTTTCCTTCATTTTCGCTTCCAATGCCGGAATAATCGGTACCAGAAGTTGAAGAATAATTTGAGCAGTAATATACGGATACACCCCCATTGCCAGGATAGAGAAATTGGAAATGGTTCCACCAGATAGCAGATCTAACAAACCTAAAAGGTTGCCTGCTGCTCCACCGGACGATACCATTTGAGCAATTACTTCGCGGTTAATCCCCGGTACTGGAATATTTGCTGCAAACCGGTATAACACCAGTAACAACAAAGTGATTAGTAATTTTTTCCGAATATCCTCAGATTTGAATAAGTAGCGCCAGGCTGACCGTTTCATCCGTGTTTCTCCTTATCCTTTTGATTAGGCAATCAATTCAACAGTGCCGCCAGCAGCTTCGATCTTTGCTTTCGCAGATTTAGAAACACGCTGTACTTTAACGGTTAATGGAATGGAGATTTCACCATGCCCCAATATTACGACAGGGTTAGCATTCTTATGAAGCAGGTTTGCATTGGCCAATAATTCTGGGGTAATTTCACTTTTGGGTTCAAATTTTCCCAATTGACCAACATTTACTTCATTAAACTCTACTCTGTTTGGTGGAGTGAATCCTTCACCACGCATAAATGGCAATCGACGGTAAAAAGGTAAATTTCCACCCTGGCGATAAAGATGTCCACCTTCGCCTGATCGGGAATTTTGTCCTTTTGTCCCTTTGCCTGCAGTTTTTCCTTTACCAGCAGAAATACCGCGCCCTACACGGGTTCTTTTCTTGCGGGACCCTTCGCTGGGAAATAAGTCATTCAGTTTCATTCTTCCACCTGTTCTTCAATTACAACCAGATGATTGATTTTCGACAACATACCACGAATGGTAGGATTGTCTTCTTGTATCACGACCTGGTTCATTTTGCGCAATCCCAAAGCTCTAACAGTTTGTTTATGAGTCTCTGAGTAACCTATCGCGCTTTTTACCAACGTGATTTTTAACATCTTCTTAGAGGTTTTTTTCTTAGGCATGCTTCCTCCGATCCCAGAAAGGCGTCAAATCCTTAACGTTCTTTCCACGGATTGCAGCTTCTTCTTCAGGTGACTTGAGTTGGTCTAAAGCAAGAAATGTTGCTTTTACGACGTTCAAGTCATTTGCGCTACCTAATGATTTGGTCAAAATGTCGCGAATACCAGCAGCTTCCAAAACAGCACGAACACCACCTGCTGCAATAACGCCAGTACCTTGTGAAGCGGGTCTCAATAAAACACGTGCTCCAGCTACTTTGCCGATAACTTCATGGGGGATGGTTGTACTGTAAACAGCAACCTTTCGCATATTTTTATGTGCGCGTTCGGTTGCTTTACGCATGGCATCGGGCACAGCGTTGGCTTTACCAACACCTAGACCAACTCGACCGTTATTGTCTCCGGTTACAATAGCAACACGGAATTGAAAACGTCGTCCACCTTTTACCACTTTAGCAACACGGGCAATTTCAATTACGCGCTCATCGTATTGCTGTTCCATCGTTTGAAATTCTTTCTTTTCCATATGTCAATGCCCTTTCTTTTTCTAAAATACTAAGCCAGCCTCGCGGGCTGCCTCAGCCAAGGCTTTGACCCGGCCGATGTAGCGAAAACCACCGCGATCAAAAACAACCTGGGTGATTCCCTTTTCTTTCGCACGTTCTGCCACCAGCTTACCAACCAGGCGAGATTGTTCAGTCTTAGTTAGACTTTTGATCTGCTCAGTTAATGAGCGATCAATCGTTGATGCCGAAGCCAATGTATTACCTGCGACATCATCAATCACCTGGGCGTAAATTTCTGCACTGCTGCGAAACACTGCCAAACGAGGTCGTTCTGAGGTTCCATTGATGTATTTTCGAACGCGGGCATGTCTTCGCAAACGTTGTTCTTTACGACTCAGCTTTGTCATAGAACTCCACCTACTCTTCTATTTCTTTCCAGCTTTTCCAGCCTTACGACGGATCCGTTCACCCTGATAGAATAAACCCTTAGCTTTGTAAGGTTCTACAGGACGAATCATGCGAATATTCGCCGCAACTTGACCAACTTGCTGTTTGTCAAATCCCATCACCTTGATGATCCCAGCACGGGGATCAACATCGAAACTAATACCTGGTTCAGGTACTGTCTCAACAGGGTGTGAGTAACCGACATGTAGCACCAGGTTCTTACCATTCATTTCGGCGCGGTAACCAACACCTTGAACCTGTAAAACACGGGTAAAGCCTTCGCTTACACCTGTTACCATATTTTGAATTAATGCCCGGGTTGTCCCATGTAATGAGCGGTTTGTTGCTTCATCATTTGCACGTGATACGATTATCTGGCCTTCTTCCAATGATAAAGATACTGCAGGGGAAATACCAAAAGCTAATTCACCCTTGGGACCTTTTACATGGATATTCTGTCCATCAATTTTAATCTGCACATTAGCAGGAACATTCACCGGTAAACGTCCAATACGAGACACGTTTTACCTCCTCTCACGCCGTGGTGGGTTACCAGACTTTACAAAGGATTTCACCACCAACGTTAAGCTGGCGTGCCCGTTGTCCAGTCATCACACCCTTCGGTGTGGATAGGATGGAGATACCCATTCCGGATAATACCCAGGGGATATCTTTTTTACTTGTATAAATACGGCGTCCTGGGCGGCTAACTCTTTGTAACCCAGTAATCACCGGTCGTTTGAAACGACGATCACCAACATATTTCAGCTTGACGCGCAATGTAACTAAATATGGTTTTTCTCCGTCTACTTGTTCATAGTCTTCGATAAAACCCTCTTCCTTTAAAATGCGTGCAACTTCCATTCTTAATTTCGAAGCTGGCATTGCAACTGCACTTTGCTGGATAAGTAAACCATTACGAATACGAGTCAGCATATCGGCAATAGGATCGTTAACACTCATGCTAATACCTCCGGTTGCCCGCTACCAAGATGATTTTTTGACGCCAGGGATTTTGCCTTCAAGCGCGAGCTCTCGGAAGCAAATTCGACACAGGCCAAAGCGACGAATAAAACCACGCGGTCGACCGCAACGATTACAGCGGCTGCGAACCTGCACAGCAAATTTTCGACGTTGTTCACGATATTCCATGCACTTCTTTGCCATATTAGTCCTTTCTGAATGGCATCCCTAACAAACCCAACATTAAGCGGGCTTGATCATCGGAATTGGCAGTGGTAACAATAGTGATTTCCAACCCACGGACCTTGTCCACTTTGTCAAACTCGATCTCAGGGAAGATTAATTGTTCACGTAAACCAAGCGTGTAATTTCCACGACCATCAAAGGCATCGTTAGAAACACCACGGAAGTCACGTACACGCGGAAGTGCAATATTCACCAATCGGTCCAGGAATGCCCACATACGCTCACCACGTAATGTAACCATCGCCCCAATTGCACGACCTTCACGCAACTTAAAAGCAGCTATACTGGTTTTTGCAAGAGTAACCACAGGTTTTTGACCGGTAATCGTTGTAAGATCACCAACTGCGGCGTCCAATGCTTTTGGATTATCCAAAGCTTCACCCAAGCCAATATTCACAGCTACTTTAGTTATGCGTGGAACTGCATTAGCATTTTCGATACCTAATTCTTTTGTCAAGACCGGTACCACTTCGTTCTGGTATTTTTCTTTCAAATGATTCATTCTTTACTCCCAGACGGCTTATTCATCAATCAAGGCGTTGCATTTTTTGCAAACCCGCGATTTTTTCTCGCCTTCAATCTGCACACCTAAACGTGAAGGCTTTCCACATTTTGGGCAAACCAACATCACATTAGAGATGTGAATTGAAGATTCGAAACGGACCATTCCTGGAGAGACGGTTCGGCCTTTGGCTTGAACCTGGCGTTGGTGTTTTGATCGAAGATTTACGCCTTGTATTACTACACGGCTTGAATCTGTGTCGACCTTAATGACTTCACCTCGCTTGCCTTTATCTTCAGTACGACCGCTAACAACCTCAACGGTATCGCCTTTACGAATTTTTGTACTCATCGGCTATACTCCTAATACTCTTTCTACAATACTTCCGGAGCCAGTGAGACGATCTTCATAAAGCCTTTTTCGCGAAGTTCGCGCGCAACAGGCCCAAAGATTCGGGTCCCTCTCGGGTTTTGACCATCAGTATCTAAAATCACCGCTGCATTGTCATCAAAGCGAATTGAAGAACCATCCTCACGGCGCCATTCTTTCGTACAACGAACAATAACGGCTTTCACTACTTCACTTTTTTTAACAGTACCATGCGGAGTCGCAGATTTTACTGTGGCAACAACAATGTCACCTACTCGACCGTAGTGGCGAACTGAACCACCCATCACGTGGATGACCAGCAGCTCTTTTGCTCCGGTATTATCAGCAACTTTTATTCTTGATTCTTGCTGGATCATACCTATTCTCCTACGACCATCTCCGCACTGTTCGCGGGCTCACCGGACCGACGAACGATGGATTGTACAACCCAACGTTTGTCACGGGAAAGTGGACGACTTTCCACCATTAATACTTTGTCACCAACCTGGCATCCCAATTCATCATGTGCTTTATAACGTTTGCGCAAATGCACAACCTTTTGATAAAGCGGATGGCGGAAAGTGCGCGTGACTTCAACCACGACGGTTTTCATCATTTTGTCGCTGGTGACTACACCTGTTAACCGACGACGTTCATTTTTCATTTTTCACCTTCCCGTACATTTGCCAGTTCGCGTGCATGAAGAATTGTTTCCAATTGCGCAACCTGACGACGAACTCCTTTCAATCGGCTTGTATCGGTCAACTGCCCGGTAACAATTTGAAAACGTAAGTTCATCAACTCCTGGCGAGTATCATCGATTCGGCTCCGAATTTCTTCATCGGACATGTTTCGAATATCAGCCGTTTTTATCATTCTTGTTCTCCTACTACTGGTTCATTTCGGCTCACTACTTTCGTTTTTATAGCGAATTTATAGCTTGCCTGTTTTAAAGCATGCACGGCTGCATCATCGGGAACACCGGACAATTCGAACATAATACGTCCTGGCCTTACTACCGCAACCCAATACTCCACATTACCTTTACCTTTACCCATTCGGGTTTCAGCAGCCTTCTTTGTATATGGTTTATCTGGGAAAATGCGGATCCACACCTTACCGCGGCGTTTCATATAACGAACGATCGACCGGCGGGCTGCCTCAATTTGACGTGCAGACACATAACCGGGTTCTAACGCTTGCAAGCCAAAATCACCTGTGAGCAACTCTGCTCCACGTAAGGCTTTCCCGCGCATACGACCACGCATTTGTTTTCGCCACTTTACACGTTTTGGCATCAACATAGCAATTACCTCTCTGAAATAGCTGAATAATTACCCAGCAAATGTATTCTACTCACTGACGTAAACACCTTCAGTGCGTTCGGTTTTTTCTTCCGCACCCGGCAAAACATCACCCTTGTAGATCCATACTTTTATACCAATTTGACCATAGGTCGTAGAAGCTTCATGTCTGGCAAAGTCAATGTTCGCTCGCAAAGTTTGCAGTGGTACCCGACCTTCACGCAGCCACACAGTTCGCGCCATTTCAGCCCCAGCCAAACGGCCAGCAACCTCAATTTTGCATCCTTTTGCGCCCTGGCGAATCGCCTGACTAATAGCTCGTTTCATTGCGCGACGATAAGCCACACGACGTTCTAATTGACCGGCAATATTTAAGGCGACCAGGTAGGCATCTAAATCTGGGTCTTTGATCTCTTTAATATCCAAATCTATTTTTGCACCTGTTAACGCTTCCAGATCCCCGCGGATCTTTTTGACGTTATCACCTTTACGACCGATGAGAATCCCAGGCTTGGCAGTATTGACAATGACCTTAATTTTGCTGGGAAACCGTTCGATCTCCACACGAGAAACTCCAGCCTTAGCGGAGTATTCTTTCAACATTTCACGGATTTCATTATCCTGATGAAGCTGAGTGCTGTAATCTCTGTTCTTTGCGAACCAACGCGCTTCCCAGGTTTTGGTAATACCGAGACGATAACCTATCGGATGTACTTTTCGACCCATTTTATCTCCTGAAATTTCCTTTATATCCTACGGATTGCATAAAACCTACTCACGCTCTCGTAAAACCACATTGACGTGGGAACTACGGCGTAAAACCGGCTTAAAGCGACCACGCGCACCAAATCGGCGCCATTTTCTGGTCGGGGCTTCATCCGCGGTTATTGTATAGACAATCAGGTCATCACGGCTTACACCATAATTTTCTTCCGCGTTTGACACAGCTGAAACCAATAATTTTTCTACTGGTTTTGCCGCACTTTTAGTCATGAATTTAAGTGTATTAATCGCATCCACAACTGGTTTTCCACGTACAGTGTCAACCACCAAACGTACTTTTTGTGCGGAAATCGATAAGTTACTTAATTTTGCACGAATATCTGTTGCCATTTTTTATTTCCCTTTCGTGGACTTTTCAGCAACATGACCGCGGAAATTGCGAGTTGGCGCAAATTCTCCCAGGCGATGCCCAACCATGTTCTCGGTTACATAAATCGGAACATGTCTGCGCCCGTCGTGGACAGCGATGGTGTGACCCAACATTTGAGGGAAGATTACACTCGCACGACTCCATGTACGAACAACCTTCTTTTCACCACGGGCGTTCATCAATTCAATTTTCTTTAATAATTTTGGCTCAATAAAAGGGCCTTTTTTCAACGATCGAGACATATCGTTATTCCTCTCAATACCTAGCTAAATCCTATTGCTTACTTACCCGGATTACGGCGCTTGACAATGTACTTGTCAGTGTTTTTATTCCGGCGAGTCTTATAGCCACGTGTAGGTTTACCCCATGGGGTTTTGGGACCCGGCATACCTGCTGGCTGACGACCTTCGCCACCACCATGCGGATGGTCTCTTGGACTCATCGCTGTTCCACGAACAGTTGGACGAATTCCCAAATGGCGTTTTCGACCAGCTTTACCGAGCTTGATATTCTTATGATCCAGATTACCAACCTGCCCGATTGTTGCATAACATGTCTGGCGGATTAAACGAACTTCACCCGATGGCAAGCGAACTTGAGCAAAATCGCCTTCTTTTGCCAATAATTGTGCAGCAGTTCCCGCAGAGCGAACCATTTGACCGCCCCGACCTTCCATCATCTCAATGTTATGAATCATTGTTCCAAGTGGAATACGGGAGATGGGCAAACAGTTACCGACACGAATTTCTGCACTTGCGCTTGTTAATACCGGATCACCAACTTTTAGTCCTACGGGAGCTAAAATGTACCGTTTTTCTCCATCAGCATAATTGACTAATGCAAGTCGAGCAGTACGGTTAGGATCATATTCAATCGCAACGACACGGGCTGGAATTTCTTTTTTATCGCGTTTAAAATCGACGATACGAATATAGCGTTTGTGTCCACCACCATGATGGCGCACTGTGATACGGCCAGACATATTTCTGCCGCCTGTCGCTTTTCGAATCACAATTAGCGATCGTTCCGGATCTTTTTTGGTAATTTCTTCAAAACTGTACCCGGTCATATTACGAAGACTTGGGGTTACTGGTTTATAAATCTTGATAGCCATTATTCAACCCCTTCAAAAATCGCAATTCTGTCGTCGGGTGCCAAAGTAACAATTGCCTTCTTATAACCAGAATTTCTTACAACTAAACGACGGCTACGAGCTCGGCGAGTGCGTTTTGCGGGCACATTGATAATATTGACACGTAAGACAGTTACATCAAAGATCTGCTCCACAGCGTCCTTTACGACGGTGCGAGTTGCATCTCCTGCCACTTCAAACACATATTGGTGTAATTTGTTCACCAAATAGTTCGTTTTTTCAGTGACCAGTGGACGGCGGAGCGCATCATAAATTGAACTCATTGAATCCTCCTACCTATCCCAGATATCCCTGCACAACATCTAAAGATGCCAGTGGGAATATTATTTTCTGATATTTCATTAAGTCGCGGATGTTTAAGTAATTTGCTAGCAATACTTTTGTATCTGGCAAGTTATTGCTGGTACGAATAACATCTTCGAATGCTGCTTTTTCAGGAATCAATACTAAAACGCTGTCGGTTCCAACCAGGGTATTTAAAACACCAGCCATTACCTTTGTTTTAGCTTCCGGTAAAGACAAACTATCCACAACTACAATGGAATTCTCTGAAGCTTTTACCGATAACGCGGAGCGCAAAGCAGCTCGTCGCATTTTACGCGGCATAGTTTGCTCATAGGAACGTGGGTGTGGCGTATGGATGCGGCCGCCACCTTTCCACTGCGCTGCACGGATAGAACCCTGACGAGCACGCCCAGTGCCTTTTTGACGCCAAGGTTTTCGACCACCACCAGCAACCTCATTTCGGGTTTTGGTGTCATGCAATCCCAGACGGGCATTTGCCAGTTGGCGAATAAAAGCCTGGTGCATTAAATTTACATTGATTTGGGCTTCAAAGATAGCAGCCGGTAATTCAACTGTTTTTACTTTTTTACCCTCAATATTTACAACATCGATTTGCATAGATTCAGCTCCCTTAGTTCTTTCGTGCCTCTTTGATCAGCACCAACCCACCACGTGAGCCAGGGAC
>PHBS01000182.1 GCA_002841995.1 Chloroflexi bacterium HGW-Chloroflexi-8 | reverse complement strand
AGTTGAAAAAGATATTCCTGAAGATGATCCCAGAAATGCAGCTGTGATCGCCGATTTGGTAGGTGACAACGTAGGCGATTGTGCAGGTATGGCAGCGGATATTTTTGAAAGTTATGAAGTAACCATCGTCTCTTCATTGATTTTAGGTATTTCTTTAATGGCTTTTGATCCGACCCATAGTCTAAAGTGGATTGTTTATCCCTTGATCATCCGTGGTATTGGTGTCATTAGCTCTATTTTAGGTACATTCACTGTGCCGATTTGGGAGAACTTTCCAATCAAGTTCTTACGCGCACATGATGCAGAAGAATCTATGTTTCGTTCTTACGAAGTCTCTTCTGTCAATACAATTATTTGGGCATTCGTTGTTGCTATCGCCTATGCAGGTGATTGGCGTTTAGGAGCATTAACAACAATTGGTGTTGGATTAGCAGTTGTTTTTAATCCTTTGACTTCTTACTTCACATCAACCAAAAAGAGCCCAGTTAAGGAAATTGCTAAATCTGCAAACACAGGTCCAGCAACATTAATTCTATCTGGTTTATCAGTGGGTATGGAATCCTCTGTATGGGCATTAGGTGTAATTGCTGTCAGCTTTATACTGAGCTTAGCCCTCTATTCTGCTGATGGTGCATTATATGTTTTATATGCTGTAGCCATGGTTGGTATTGGAATGCTCAGCCACACCGGCAATAATGTGGCAATGGACTCCTATGGACCAATATCAGATAATTCGAATGGTATCGGCGAAATGGCATGGCACGGAATGGAAGATGAAGAAACACTAAAAGCCCGCCAAATTATGGCTGATCTTGATGCGGTCGGCAATACAACAAAAGCCATAACAAAAGGTGTCGCAATTGCTTCCGCAGTTATCGCAGCGGTTTCCTTGTTTGCATCTTACATTACTGATGTCGGACGAGTCCAGGCACAGATGGGATCTGTAGTAATGGATGCGATCCGTATTTCGGATACAAAAGTATTCGTAGGTTTCCTTCTAGGGGGTGCTCTTCCATGGCTTTTCAGTTCGCTCGCAATTAAAGCGGTTACGCGTGCTGCAGGTGAGATTGTTTTAGAGGTACGTAAACAATTCAAAATGCCTGGAATTATGGAAGGAACAGTCAAGCCTGATTATGCACGTGTTGTCAGCATTTCAACTGCATCTGCGCAGAAAGAACTTATTCCTTTGACCACCATTTCAGTAGCCTTACCGCTTTTGGTAGGACTGATTCTACAAGTGGAAGCGCTTGGTGGATTCTTAGCGGGCGTGATTCTGAGTGGCCAATTATTGGCTGTTTTCATGTCAAATGCTGGTGGTGCATGGGATAATGCCAAGAAATCCATTGAGGATGAACCTCGTGATTTGGCTGCAAATACAGGAAAAGGTTCTGAGAGACATAAGGCCGGTGTCGTGGGTGATACGGTAGGTGATCCATTGAAGGACACAGCTGGTCCGGCACTTAATCCTATGATTAAAGTTGTAAACATGGTATCACTGCTTATTGCGCCGATTATTGTCAAGTTCCCAGCTGTTGGAAGTGATGGTAAATTAAATATTGTTGTTGTACTGGTTGGTTTGGTATTAGCAGCAGCCATTGTTTGGGGTATTTTGCAAAGCAAAAAACCTGCTGTCGAATTAAAGTAACTTAAATAAATATTCGAAAAATAGATTTATAAAGAATATCTATACAGCCTAGTTAAATAAAACAGACACCTTGTTAGAAAATAAGGTGTCTGTTTTTTATTATTTAACTTCAAAATAATTTAATTTCGTAGAGTTGATTCTATTCAAGGGAATATGAATAAATTAATTCCAGAGTGGAATAAATCCACTTAATTGACTTAAACAAAGAAAAAGTGAATTTTTCTGTTTTATAAAAAAAAGTTTATATTACAAATTCTTTTATTGATTTATCTGGTAAATCATTAGGTCGGCTCAACAAAGTAACTTACTCCTAATACACCGGGTCCAGAATGAACCAGGAAAGCAGGAGGCAAGTTATAAATTGGAATATTGTCTATACCTAATAAATTCTTAAATTCATTGGCTAGATTAATTGCCTCTACCTGCGCATCACCATGTTGAATACTTAACATGCTTGATTTATTTTTTGGACAATCCACGGTGACGATTTGAATAAGCCTGGAAATCGCTTTTTTCTTGGTTCTTTGGCTCTCAACTGGTTCAACTTTTCCTTCTTTTAATGCTAGGATTGGTTTAACTTGTAGTAGACTCCCAAAAAGCATTTTTGCACCGCCGATTCTCCCTCCCTTATAAAGATACTCAAGTGTATCTACAACGAACAGGTTCCGTTCTCTACTGATTAAATCCTTGACTTTTAAAATAATGTTATCACTCGACATACCGTCCTTTGACCATTGGACCGCCTGCAGAACAATCGTAGCAAAGCTTGCACCAATATTTTGAGTATCGAGGATTTTAATTTGCCCATCCTGGTATTCCTGGGCTGCAATTTCAGCACTGCGAAAAGTACCACTTACCTGGGCAGAAGGTGTTAATATAATGACTTCATGACCAGCTTGAAGATGTTTTTCGAGTAATGGTTTATATAGCGCAGGTGGTGGGGCTGATGTTTTAGGTAAAGACGGTGAAGCTTTTAAGTAATCTAGAAAGGTTTTTGAGTCCATTTCGGTATCATCTCTAAAAGTCTTTTCACCAAATACTATTATTTGAGGTAAATATTCTATATCTAATGCAAGTGCTTCGTTTACTGGGATACTGGATGATGTGTCAGCAAAAATAGTTACCATTCTTGTTGTCTCCTAAAATTCAACTTTATAATTGTCAAAAATAATTGAGAAATAATTAATTTCATTTCAAGATAATATCAGCTGATTTGAAATGCTTTCATCTTGATGCATTCTCTTAATTATTTCTGATAATAAGGGGGCGATTGATATTTGTTCAAATTTATTGCATGCTAAAGCTTGTTTGGGTAATGGCAAGGTGTTCGTAACAATTACTTTTTCTATTCTATCATCATTCATAATGGATTCAATTGCTTGAGGCATAAGAATTGGATGGGTGATCGATAACCAGGTCTTTCCAATAGCGCCATGATCATAAAGATCATTAACCTGGGAAATAATACTTCCACTTGCAATCATGTCGTCAATTACGATTGGTCGTTTGCCTGAAATATCTCCGATGATTTGTATTGTTCTTGTCTTTGTAAAAGATTCTCTTCGTTTTTGAATTACTGCTAATGGAAGTCCTAGATTTTCTGCATATTTTCCGGCTAGTGCCGTTCTCCCAACATCCGGGCTAACGATAATTGAATTCTCCAGATTGTAATTTCGTAAATGATTGCAGAGAACAGGAATTGCACTAATAGGATCAACTGGAATATTAAAAAATCCTTGAATTGCCGGATTATGAATGTCAATAAATGAAACCCTGGAAGCACCCATTCTTTCGATTAAGTCAGCTACAACTCTTGCACTGATAGATTCACGTCCTTTCGACATTCTTTCCTGTCTCGCATAAGGAAAATAAGGAAGGATGATATTAATCTTATTTGCACTTGCTCGCCTAAATGCATCTATAAAGAGTAATAATTCCATTATTGCCTCATTTACAGGACGCTTCATGGATTGGATAAAATAAACATCATGACCCCGAACAACTTCGTCGATTATGACATGAATTTCTGAGTCAGGTAAAAATGTGGTTGTTGCTTTACCAAGAGGGCTATCCAAATAGATTGCAATTTCATTAGCTAATTCTGGAAAGCAAGACCCAGAAAAGATGTGTAATGGGTGATTTTGCATAATTTTTCCTTTTTCCAAAATATAACATTTGTCTGAAATGTATTTTATATGAAAATATTGAAACTTCTTGTTTTTTTGGATTTCATCACATAAAATGAACTCATCCTTAACAGAAGTGAGTAAACAAAAAATAAATGGCAAATCAACCTAAATTAGAAAATGGCGCAGTTGTAATATTTGGTGTAACAGGAGATTTAACTCGAAGAAAGCTTATTCCAGCCATTTATGAATTAATTTTAGCGAAACGAATTCCATCTTCCCTTTGCATCATAGGTTTTGCAAGAAGAGAATGGGATGATGAATACTTGCGTGGTGTTTTTTTTGATTCCATAAAAGATGCCGGATATAAAATAAATATTGATGATTTTAATAAGATGTTTGTAAATATCAAATACATAAAATCCAATTTTGATGATGATCAAGGATTTTCTGATTTAGTAAAATTTCTTTCAGATAAAAAAATTAAGAACATACTTTATTATTTAGCAACCCCGCCTGATGCATACGACATAATTATCAAAAATCTTGGAAAAGCAGGATTAAACAAATCTGATGATGGATGGACGCGAATTGTAATTGAAAAACCGTATGGTAGAGATTTGGATTCTGCTAAGTCATTGGAAACTCTTGTTCATAATGTTTTTTCTGAAAATCAGGTGTATCGAATTGATCATTATTTAGGGAAAGAAACTGTACAAAATATTCTTGTCTTGAGATTTGCTAATGGTATTTTCGAGCCATTATGGAACCGACAATATGTTGATCATGTACAAATTACCGTTGCGGAGACTGTAGGTGTAGGTACTCGGGCAGGGTATTACGAATCAACTGGGGTTGTTCGGGATATGTTTCAGAATCATATGATGCAACTATTGGCGTTAACAGCAATGGAAGCTCCTGTTGCATTTTCTGCAGATTGTGTAAGGGACGAGAAAGTAAAAGTACTGCGTTCATTAAGACCTTTTGAAAAGAATGATACGATACCAAATACCTATCGAGCGCAGTATGCAGGTGGATTTATTAAAAATGAGCGTGTAAAAGGATATAAAGATGAAGACGGGGTGGATCCGAAATCTGTCACAGAAACTTATTTAGCCGCCAGAGTGTTCATAGATAATTGGCGATGGTCCGGGGTACCCTTCTTTTTAAGGTCAGGTAAAAGACTACCTAAAAGAATGACGGAAATTGCAGTTCAGTTCAAACAAGTCCCACTTCCTTTGTTTAATTGGCAAAATATGGCGGGCGATGCACCTAATGTGCTTGTTTTGAGATTACAACCAGATGAAGGTGTTACCCTCACTTTTGGAGCTAAATTACCAGGTCCTGTCAACGAAATCACACCTGTGGAAATGGAGTTTGATTACGAGTCTTCATTTGATCAAAAAACTCCAGAAGCGTACGTACGATTAATTCAAGATGCTTTATATGGAGACGCAACCCTATTTACACGGTCTGACGAAGTTATTACCCAATGGAGTTTTACAGATAAACTGATTGATAGTTGGAAATCGGACAAAAATAAATACCTTCCTGTGTATGAGGCTGGTACTTGGGGTCCGATCGGTGCTGATCAATTTATTCAGGATAAAAATAGAAAATGGAGAAATCCAGAGTAATTAAGAAATTATTTTCTTACAATTAGGACATATTTTTTCGTCTCTTGTGACCACATAACCACAATTCTTGCATGTGATTGGTTGTATGGAACCTAATGGTGCACCGCATGCAATGCAATCTGGTTGCCCTATTGGATTAGGTGTATTACAAAAATCACATACATATCTTCGAATTCTTTCAGATAATTCAAAACCAGATCCAAGGTTTTTTGCCGTATTTTCGATGACATCCCAAATTTCATCTCGAAGTTGAAGATTTTCGATGTCCTGAGCAATGTCATCCATCCTACCAAGTATGTTTAATGGATTTCGTAGGAGAGAAATAGCGGATAATCCCAAGCTGGCTGCAATACTGAACCATACTTGCTTTCCAACTTGTACCATAACACCGTCTTCAACTTTTTGCAGTGAAATGCCTATTGCAGTCTTGCCACCGGATTGAGACATATCCTTAGTCGCAATTTGAACAACCACTTTTTCACCATCACCAATTTGTTGAACATGTAAATTTCCGCGGTGAAATTGAGCGATTATTGACCGCGTGAAATCTTCAGGAGTAAAGTTACCATAATATGTTTTTTGGACCATAACTATATATTATAATCAGTAACGATCAATTTCAGAAATAAATATTGGGAGTAACTATGAAAATCCGGTACTACATGGGTTTTTTGGGGTTTTTGTTCTTATTTTTATTTGTGGTTTATTTCGCATCAAATTCAGTGTCGGCAGAACCAAATGCGCAATTTCCGACTATTTCTGTCCCAACTGTTACAGGTACTGCTTCAGGACCTCTAATAACTGTTCGTCCTGGACAAAATGAACCATCAGTAAATGTCAGATCAGGCCCAAATGTACTCTATTCAAAAATTGGTGTGTTGTTGGTTGGTCAAACGGTTGAGGCAGTTGGCATTTCACCAGGTGGTGAATGGATTCAAATAATTTATCCCGGTGTTCAAGGTGGAAAAGGTTGGGTTTTTGCTATTTACGTTACTGATCCAGGTCCTTTACCTGTTCTTGAGCCACCACCATCTCCAACACCGCAATATACAGCAACAATTGATCCTACTTTGGCAGCACAATTTGTTATCACCACACAACCGACACGTTTACCTACTTATACTTCAGCTGCACCAATCGTTATTCCTACATTTGAACCATACAATCAAAATCAATTACCAGGTGGAATACCAGTTGGTCTAATCATCGTTGTTCTTGGCGTTGTTGGAATCTTATTGAGTTTGTTTTCATTTTTTAGCACTCGTTAATTTTCTTCAAAAAACGCCTTTATTTCGCGTAGACAAGCATTGCTTACCCTATGAGCCGTTTTAGCAGTACATAAATTCACTTTTCCACCAGATTTTCTCAAATAGGATTCAATCTCAAGCGCTTTTGAATAGTCAACAATTTTGTCTTCTGTACCATGCGAAATATAATACTCTAATTGGTTTAAATGTCTATCAAGATATTCTGGATAGCTGAGGGGTAAATATCCAGATAAGAGTGCTATCTTGTGAAAAGATTTTGGGTAAAGAAGACTCATGACCAGGCACATACTCGCGCCCTGACTGAATCCGATTAAGTTTATCTTTTGATCTTTTTGATTTGAGAATCTCTGAATAACACGAAGAATTGTTTGATATAGTTCAGTGCAAATATTAGAAAACGCATTGAATTCTCTTTTATCAATTGAATTTTGATCAATCCAACCAAATTTGCCTTCATCAATCTTTAAGATCCCTCTTGGATAAATAAGCAAAGCATTTTCGGGAGTTACGCTTTGAAATACTGACATTGACATTTCATTGCCAGACCATCCGTGGATCAATATAAAGGGTTCGGAAGCTGAATTAATTAAGGCTGGTCTGACTCTTAGAACGAATGGTGATTCAAAAATATTATATTGATCCATGTCCATAAATACTCCTGATTAAAAAAAGCAAGCTGATAAACTACAAAGAAACTCAATTATATTTCATGTTTGTATGTTAAAATCACACCATGGAAAACGTGAAAATTGTAGCTAAGAATAGAAAAGCTTCTTTTGAATACTTTCTCCTGGATAGGTACGAAGCTGGTTTGTCACTTCATGGCAGTGAAATAAAGTCGATTCGTTCTGGCCAGGTAAGTATCAATGAAGCATTCATCCAAATCGAAAATTTTGAAGCATGGTTAATCAATGCTCACATAGCACCATACAATGCTGCATCAATATTCAATCACGATCCAAAACGAAAGAAAAAGCTCTTGATGCATAAAAATGAAATCTTAAAAATTTGGAATACTGTAAGACAAAAAGGGGTAACTATAATTCCGGTAGCAATTTATCTAAAAAATGGATTACGCTATCGCAAATACCTGAAAATAAATGTTGCTTTACGACCCTCTCCCGGCTACCATGCGCCATGAAACGATGCGCGATAGTATGCAATGGCGATGTGGACGATCATACCTGGC
>PHBS01000181.1 GCA_002841995.1 Chloroflexi bacterium HGW-Chloroflexi-8 | reverse complement strand
ATCGACGATACAATCCACATCTGCCACTGGCACAGTAATTTCCTGGTTATCTGCATAAATTGTTGATCCCTTGCTTCCCTGTGTGATGACAAGAAATTTTACGATCTTTAGAATATCCAGTTGACTCAGACCTGTATGTTTTAACAACAATTGGAATTCATATTCATTAACAAATAGGCAGAAAGCGCTCTCGACCCCTTTTCGGATATCAGAACCATTCATTCTCACAATTTGCTGACTTGGGTCATATAGATATGGTATACCAAGTTCGACGCATTCTTCAACATACCGTATCATTGCGTCCGGATCATTTGGAGAAATAATGACCAAATCAGGTTTGAAATCCAAAACCTTTAATGAATAGTCTTTAGCGTTCGCCATGGCTCCAGGATAAAAGCTTGCGATTTGGGAATTTGCCTTATCGGTATTTGCAAAAAAAGAAGCTGTAAACTCACCTTCAATCGTGCGAATATAATTGGTTTCAACACCATTTTTATCTAACCAGGTACGATAATCCGAAAAATCTTCTCCAACTGTCGCAAAAACAATGGGTCTTTTTTCTCCCAATAAAGCTAAAGTGAAAGCAATATTTGGTGCTATTCCCCCTCTCACTCTAGTTAAGGATTCTACTAAGAATGAAAGACTTAGTGTATCAAGATTTTCTGACAATATATGATCTTTAAAATACCCTGGAAATTTCATTAAGTAATCGTAAGCAACGGAGCCAGTACATACAATAGCCATTTATTTTAAAATATCCTTTTTATCTCTATTCACACAAAAAACGCCCTCTTTATGAGAGCGTTATATCATATACAATTAGTTTAACATGCAAACATAACTTTGTAAAGTCAACAATTTAACGGCTAACAGCGATTGAAATTTCTATACTTACCACAAATTGCCTGTATCACTATTTCAATCACAAAACAAAATAATCGAATTATTGATACAATTATTTCTTAGTCAGACCAGGAAAACATGAAAAAAATCACAAAATATTTAATACTATTTCTGATATCAGTCTTATTAATTGGATGTAGCAATCAGAATACAGGTCTTCCAGTTTCCACGATTTTGGCAGAAAATATTCAAACGGATGTACCAACAAGTACAACTGTGCCAACACCGACTTCTACTCCTACACCTTTACCTGCAACTAGAATAAAGAATGGAGACTATTCTTTTTTTATTGGTGAATTCATTAAAGCAGCTGATGAATTTAAATTAGTTTTAAGTAATGCTACGGATAAAAATCTTATAGCTGAAGCCAATGTGAACCTTGGACAGATTGAAATTAAGAATAACAATTGTCAGGGAGCAAACACGCTCCTAAAAAGTGTTGCCAATGATCCATTAATTGAGTCAACAATTCGTGCAAAAGCATATTACTTGCTAGCCTTATGTGAATTAGAGGTAAATCGTTTTATCCAGGCTGCTGAAGCATTTTCTAATTATGTTGAGGTAAACCCGGGAATTTTGGACCTTTTTATGTATGAAAAGGCTGGTGACGCGTATTCATCTGCTTCTGACTTAAATACGGCTTTAAGTTATTACAATAAAGCTGTCGAATCTGCCATCAATGAAAATACAGATTCTGTAAAAATTAAAATCGGTCAGATTTATACATCACAATTGGATTATACAAATGCAATTCGTATTTACATGGAAGTTCATGATCAAAGTGCGAATGAGTATACCCGTGCACAAATGAATTTGCTGACTGGACAGGCATATTTAATGTTAGGTTTACCTGAACAGGCATATGCAAGATTTCAAGAATCGGTACTGAATTATCCAAAATCTTACGACACTTACTCTGGTTTGGTTGTTTTAGTTGATGAAGGAATTGAAGTCGACGAATTTTATCGTGGATTGGTAGATTACTACGCTGGCAGATATGGTTTAGCGATTGATGCATTTAATCGATATTTGGGTTTAAATCCTGACCATAATGGAAGTGCGCATTATTTTAAGGCATTTTCTTATCGCGCAATTGACCAGGTTGAAAATGCAATACAAGAATGGAAGGTATTAATCCAGGATCATCCAGATGATCGTTTTTATGTTGACGCCTGGGAAGATATTGCATACACCCAATGGGCTTTCCAAAACGATTACTTGGGTGGCGCTGAAACATTGTTATCATTTGTAAAAACAAATCCCTCCAATGAAGGAGCGCCTCAAGCTATTTTTGATGCTGCAAGAATTTATGAACGTAGTGGCTATTTATCTGAAGCAGCTTCTACCTGGGCAAGATTGATTGAAGAATACCCCCAAGCTGAAATTGCTTCTCAAGGCTTGTATCTAAGTGGAATTTCAAGTTATCGCCTTAAAAATTATCAATCTGCTTTAGAGAAATTTCAGAAAGTGCTTCTTTTCGGAGGTTCACCTGCTTTAACGGCAGCAACTCAACTTTGGATTGGGAAAACTGAACTTAAACTTGGGAATATGGAAGAAGCAAAAAATGCCTGGAAAATAGGAGCAACTTCTGACCCTACAGGTTATTATTCCATCAGATGTCAAGAGTTATTATCAGATCTGGCTCCTTATTCAAGCGCATTAAATGTAAATTTACAGACAAATATGGAACAGGAAAGAATCATTGCGGAGATTTGGATGCAAAATACATTTAAATTATCCGCAGATACAAACTTTACATCCACTCTCGAACTGATGAACAATCGAAATTTTTCTCAAGCAACAGCTTTATGGGATCTCGGATTATTTGAAGCTGCAAGAGATAAATTTGAAATCGTTAGAGAAGAAAATAACCAGGATGCTTTATCTTTATTTCGATTGACAAATTACTTCCATGAAATCGGCCTTTATCGCTCTGCCTTATTAGGGAGTCGTCAGATTCTGCAATTAGCAAATATGGATGATCTGGACACATTAAATGCGCCTTTATGGTTCAATCACATTCGATTTGGTAATTACTATCCGGAACTCGTCTTCGAAAATTCTAAAAAATATAATTTTGATCCGATTTTGATTCTTAGTCTCATCAGGCAAGAATCCTTTTATGAAGGATTCATTTCTTCATCTGCGGGTGCCAGAGGAGTAATGCAAATAATGCCTGAGACAGGTAATGAAATTCACGCCAACATCAACTGGCCAGAGAACTATTCAGTTGATGATCTATATAATCCAACCATTAATATTCGTTTTGGCATTAGCTATTTAGCCCGAATGCGAGATTATTTTGATGGAAATCTTTTTGCCGCGTTGGCAGCTTATAATGCCGGCCCAGGAAATGTTCTAAATTGGGAAAATCAGGCAGAAAATGATCCGGATTTATTTTTAGAAATAGTACCTTTTGAAGAGACAAGAAGATATATTACAAATATATATGAATTTTATCATCTGTACTATCAACTCTATCCGAATAATCAGTGATCAATAAATGCTTTTGATCTCAAAAGCACTGAGAATTATTGTTTTTTTAAATGAGGGGCTATTTAACTAGCCCCTCTTGATTTATAAAAGTAATCGAATCGGATTTTCTATTTGGAATGCTAATGCTTTCATAAATTGGGCTGCTTCTACACCATCCGTTATGCGATGGTCAGCGGAAATAGTAGCTTCCATTCGCCATCCAACAGCCAAAGCGTCATCCACTACGACTGGAACCTGTTTTGCTGCTGAAACTGCCAATATTGCTGCTTCTGGTGGATTGATGATAGCCGAAAAGTGATGAACGCCATACATGCCAAGATTACTGATCGAAAACGTTGACCCTTCGACATCCTCAGGTTTAATCTTGCCATTGCGCACTCTGGTAGCCATTTCCTTTACTTCTGATGAAATGATGCGAATTGGTTTTAGATCGGCGTCACGAACTACAATTGTTAACAATCCACCTTCTACGGAGACAGCTACACCAATATGAACCGATCCATGTTGAATTATTTCATTACCAACTAGTGAAGCGTTCAAATTTGGAAAACTTTTTAAAGTGATTGCCACCGCTTTAATGATGAAATCATTGACCGACAGTTTTTGATCGTCTGGCAAGGTCAGGTTTGCTTGTTCACGAACAGACATCAAAGATGCTACATCGTAGGAATATGTTTCATAAAAATGGGGGATCTGTTGTTTCGATTCAACCATTCTCCTACCGATTGCCTGCCTTAATTTATTAATGGGGATTCGATTTTCAGATGACTCAATTTCCGAAACCTTCCAAATACTTTTTGGTAGTCCAACACCGGTACTTTCTGATCGCTTTTTCTCGTTTTCTTTTGGAAAACCTTCAGACTTAGCTGGGACTGCTTTAGGTTCAGAATTTTGTGCGGTCACGACATCTTTTTTAATTATTCTTCCACCTGGTCCGCTTCCGGTTATTTCATTCAAATCAAGCTGAAGATCTTTAGCCAGCTTTCTTGCCAGCGGAGATGATTTCAATCTCTCATTACTGTCATTGTTCAGATCAGATTGTTCAAGAGATAAAGGTTCTCGCTGAATGGAATCAACTTTGTCAGGTTTCAATTTTTCTACATTGGCAGTAATATTAGCTGAAGATCCGATATCAACTTTTTCACCTTCTTTACCTACCGATGCAATTGGATCACCAATTGGGACAATGGAATCAGCTTCGACAAAATGTTTAAGTAAAACCCCCGTATAATTACTCTCGACTTCCACAGTTGCTTTATCAGTCTCAATTTCAGCGATGACATCACCTTTTTGAACATTTTCCCCTTCCAATTTTACCCATCGAACCAGGGTGCCTTCTTTCATATCAAATCCCAGTTTCGGCATATGAATAATATCTGCCATTACATCACCTCTTTAATCGCGGACACGATGTCTTCAATTTGTGGTAAAGCCATTTGTTCTAAAGTTGAATTATAAGGCAAAGGAACTTCTTTTTGGGCGACGCGTTTGATTGGAGCATCAATATAATCAAAAGCCTCTTCATAAATTCTGGACATGATTTCGGATCCAACGCCAAATGACTTCCAACCTTCTTCGACAATGATTCCTCGATTAGTTTTTTTGATTGATTCAATTACTGGTCCCATGTCAAGTGGACGTAATGACCGTAAATCAACGATTTCTACTTCGATTCCCTCTTTAGCCAACAGATCTGCAGCCTTCATAGAAAGTTCAAGCATTTTACTATAGGTAACAACAGTGACATGTTTACCCTCACGTTGTACTTTCGATGTACCGATCGGAACTAAATAATCGCCATCAGGAATTTCACCGCGTGTCTGGTATAACGTTGCGTGTTCAATAAACATGATTGGATCATTAGATCGTATTGCAGCTTTTAACAAGCCTTTTGCATCTGCCGGTGTACCAGGCGCAACAACTTTTAAGCCTGGAAAATGCGCAAAAATCGCATCCGGAGTTTGTGAATGAGTTGCACCTAACTGTCGGCCACCCCCACCAACTGTTCGGATAACCAAAGGTAAAACCATTTGCCCATTGAACATATAATGCAATTTTGCTGCTTCATTGACGATATGATCCATGGCAGAAAATGCAAAATTGATCGTCATTAATTCTGCCACTGGCCGAGTACCGGTTAGGGCAGCTCCAATTGCAGCACCAATTATTGCAGCCTCTGCGATTGGAGTGTCTTTCACTCTTTCAGGACCAAAATGATCATAAAATCCTTTCGTCACGGCATAAGTACCACCCCAAACACCTACTTCTTCACCCAAAATAAACACATTGGGGTCTCTTTCCATTTCTTCCCAAAGAGCCTGAGAAATCGCTTGTCGCATTGTTATCTTAGCCATCTCTTCAGTCTCCTGACATTTCTTCAACATAGATATTGCGAAATAATTCTTCCGCACCTGGTTCTGGACTTGATTCAGCGAATCGAACTGCATCTTCTACGATTTCTTCAGCAACATGATCCAATTTTTCAAGTTCAACATCCGTGGAAATTTTGGATGAAAGTAAGTATGAACGGTAAATACCGATTGGATCATTTTCTTGCCACTTGTGTACTTCTGCCTGATTTCTATATCGTTCAGGATCACCCATGGAATGACCCCTAAACCGATATGTCATAATTTCTAAGAATTGCGGTCCACTTCCTGCCCTAATTTCATTAATCATTTCAAGAGATTTTTCGCGAACTTTCATTAAATCCATTCCATCAACAAGATCATTTTTCATTCCATATCCAACAGCTTTTTGGCGAATTTCAGAGACTGCCGAAGCTCTATCTACTGCCGTACCCATACCATAATGATTATTTTCGCAGACCCAAAGTACCGGAAGGTTCCAGACTTTTGATAAATTAACAGCCTCATGGAAATAACCAATATTTGTCGCACCTTCACCAAACATACAGATTGTAACGCCATCTTTTTTCTGATATTGATCACCCAATGCTAGTCCAGCAGCCAGTGGAAGATGAGCGCCAACAATTGCATGTCCCCCCCAGAAGTTTTTTGTCACGTCTGCCATGTGCATTGTGCCGCCCTTGCCACCTGAAATGCCGGTTGCTTTTCCTAATAACTCAGCAATGACTTCCCTAGGACTTATCCCACAATTTATTGCAACACCATGATCTCTATATGCAGTTATTACTCGATCTTGTGGTTGTCTTGCAGAAATAAGACCGGTACTAACAGCTTCCTGACCAATATATAAGTGTAGAAATCCACCAATTTTTCCTTCCTGATATAGCACAGCCGCTCGTTCTTCTACCAGGCGGATTACGACCATTTGTTGATATAGTTCTAAATACTCAGTTTTCTTCATGTAAAAAATTCCTTTAACACGTTTGTTTTTAAGTATGAGTCCATTGCTCACGCGTAAATTATTCATCAATTTTTATGAAAAATATCATAAATTCTGGGTGAAATTATACCAGATACAGCAGTACCTAAGAAGCTATGTACAAGGAAAAAATGATTTAAAGTCCTCTTTTTGAATAAAAAGAAGCCTGGTCAAAAGACCAAGCCTCTAAATTTGTATCAGTGATAAAAATATTATTTATTTGCGTATTTTATAGCAGCATGGGCTGCAGCAAGTCTGGCAATTGGTACCCGGAACGGTGAACAACTTACATAGTTTTGACCAATCATGTGACAAAATTCTATAGAAGAGGGATCACCACCATGTTCACCACAAATACCGACTTCCAATGTTGGACGGGTTGCACGGCCTTTTTCAACAGCCATTTTCATTAATCCGCCAACACCATCCCGGTCAATCGTTTGAAAAGGATTCTTTGGTAAAATCCCATCTTCAACGTATTTCAACAGGAAGCTACGTTCAGCATCGTCGCGGCTGTAGCCAAAGGTCATTTGAGTCAAATCGTTCGTTCCAAATGAGAAGAATTCAGCATCTCCAGCTATTTCTCCAGCGGTGACTGCTGCTCTCGGGATTTCGATCATTGTGCCAAATTTATATTCGAATTGAACGCCTTTTGCATCCATAACTTCTTTTGCAATGGCAATTAAACGGGGTTGAATAACTTTTAGTTCATTAATATGTCCGGTTAGAGGAATCATTACTTCCGGTTTCGGGTGAATACCTCTCAAGGCAACGTTAGCTGCTGCTTCCATGATTGCTTTTACCTGCATTTCTACAATTTCTGGCATCATTATGGACAATCGTATTCCGCGCATACCCATCATTGGGTTGCTTTCGTGTAAACCCTCCACAGCTAAAAGAAGTTTTTCTAATTTCTGAACTTCTTTGGAATCACCTTTGCCTAAGAGATACTCTGCCATATTTTCGACTCGTTTGGTAACAATTTGTTCCCTAAGCTCATCTGAAGATGGTAAAAATTCATGTAAAGGCGGGTCAATTAAGCGAATAATAACCGGTAATCCGTCCATCGCCTCAAAAAGACCTTCAAAATCGGATCTCTGGCTTGGAAGGAGTTCATTTAGTGCTTCTGTTCTTTCCTCGCTAGTTTTAGCAAGTATCATTCGTTGAACACTTGGTAAACGTTCTGGTT